>JALYQE010000214.1 GCA_030855965.1 Verrucomicrobiota bacterium
CACCAGACTGCACTCCAGTCTTGCCTACCCCAGTCCGATCGCTTTTGAATCCCAACTAAACAACTGAACAAAAGGAATTGGTCCCTCATTCACTGTCCGAAAAAACAATGCAAGCCCACTCTGACCCCCATTCGCGTCTATTCGCCTACTTATGCTCGCCGGGGATATGGTTCTAAAGACTGCCCCTGGGAGTCGGTCATCCTTAAGCCATCGGGCCAGGTCGTAGCGGCGATGCCTTCGTCGCCGGACATGATCCTGGCGCCCTCGCCGCGAGCTCCCTGGCGGTCTCCGCTCCCGGGTGGCGGGCGCCGCCGGCACTTCCGGAGACGAAGGCGACGTCGCTAGGGAGTAGCTTGAAAGAGGGTGTGCGTCATTTTGGCGTCAGCGACTTCGCACTCTTAGCGTGGCGGTATTACTCGTTACGCTCCCGGCAACGTTACTCACGATGACATCGAACAGCGCTCCATCGTCGGCCTCTGTGGTCGCCGGAGTGGTGTACAATGCACGAGTCGCTCCGACAATGTCGACGCCATTCTTTCTCCACTGATAATTCAAAGTTACCGCCCCAGTAGCGGTCACGCGGAACTTCGCGAGCGCACCTACCGGGACTGTCCGGTTTGCCGGTTGAGTCGTAATCGATGGCGGAGCCGGAGTTGGAGTTGGCGTGAATGTGGGTGTGGGCGTTGCCGTGGGTGTGGGTGTGGGCGTACTGCTCGGCACCGTATAAGAAATGCGAACAACCCCAGCTTGATCCACCGCTTCGAGAATTAAACGATCAGGGTTTTCCATGACTGAGACCAGCCCGTAGCCACTGCATGGATCCTCAAAATATCCTTCACTCCAGATTCCTTCAAAGGCGGTCGAGCAGCGGGTATCCACTTTTTCGTAATTTGCCTTTGCCACACACATCTCAGGAAAGCCCGCCGCTGTCCCATCGTCGATCGCCCCCAGATGCAAATCGCCGGAGATGAAGACGACTCCTTGGATTTGATTGAGCGTGATAAAGTCTTTCAGCGCTTGCCACTCCGTTTGATATCCCGCCCAACCATCCGGATATTTCGTGCTCGGGTTGGTGGTGACGGAAGTGAAAATAATCTTCCATCGCGCCGTTGAAGCGAGTAAAGCATCCTTTAGCCACGCTAATTCCCCGATGGGACCTAGATTATTCCCATCGAGCATGCTCTTGTTCGAGTCGTCCTGATCGTTCGCCGGATCTCGCTGGCTGCGGCAATCGAGAACAAAGCACTCCGCTTGGGCATAACTGAATTTCTGCCAAATGCCTGGTGTTACCGACGGTAGCGGATAGGCAGGCACATACTCTTGAAATACTTGTTGGCTTAGGTTCCAATTCCGATAAGTCCGGTCCAGGCTGTTCCCCCCTGCATCATGGTCATCCCACTGGTGAATGATTGGCATTTTCTGCAGGATGAGAGGCACAAAACCGCTCATAAAGGGTGTCGTTGGATCGTAAAATTCCTTAAACATCGTCCGTTTATCTGAAAGGGTCCTGGGATTCCGGTGGTCAACATCGCCCCCAATGAAAACAAAGTCAGGGGCTTCCGCGGCGGCGTTAGAAAAAGTCGTCGTTGTCTCGGTCAGGCTCTCGATGTTTTTAAAGTCCGCCAAGACCACAAACTTGAAATCCCTCGAAGTTCCATCCTCCGGAAAGGCCTTGAAGGAGGGATAAGGCGGCACCGTCAACTGGGGCACGCCATTAACGGTCACGTCAAGGTAATAGATCGTTTCCGCCGTGAGATCCGCGATTGGAATGATCTTGGTGAAGTCGCTGGCAGAGCTGGTCGCAAAGGTTTCCGAGACCAGATAGGTCTCCAGATTTGGATCGGTGCCGAACCGGAGCGCGACGCTGGCCTCCTGGTTGGTCCGGACAAATACGTTGGCGCTCGAAGCAGTGACACCTCCTACCACGGGTCCGTGCGTCAGCACCTGGCTCCAGGCCAGGCTCATTGTCATCATCTGCAGAAGGCCAACGATCGCGCAACGCGCAAGAAGCATCTTGGGCAGACGCGAACTATGGTGAGAACACCGAGCATCGCCGTGTCGCTGAAGCCATTGGCCACCTTCGCTGGCGTTCACCTTCCAGCTTTGTTTTGGAGTCGAGTTCTGAATACTTCGCATGATGCCATTCTAGTCTTTTTAAGGGAGGAAGCCGTTTCGAGAGGGTCTCAAAATCATAAACGGCCGTCAAGCCTCGATTTTTACCTGTTCACTCGGCATCTACAAACGAGATTTGGCCCGACATCCCAGACTTGCGCCAGCCGCGACCGAGATGCTCAGCATTTACCGGCAGGTCGACAATTTAGGCTTGACGTTCCGCCATCAAAACGAAAGTGTCCTAGTAGCGTCAGAACTGTCGAGCGGTCGAACGTCCCTGCGGTCGGCCCAATTCATCGCCGCATGGAACACCGGGAAACCGAAACCAGTCACAAACCTGAGGTACTAATTATGAAATTGCTCAAGATCACTTTGAATCCGACCTCCGGTCGCGTCGCAAAGAGTTTTTTCCTCGTCGCGCTCCTCCTCGCGGCTCGCAGCAGCGTATTCGCGGGCACGAACGAGACGCCGAAAGTCAGCCGATTTTCGGCAGTTCCAGTCTTTACTGAGGCCACGCTCTCGGCTGGGCTCAACGCGCAGGGATTTACCTTCGCGAATCCTATCTGGGGAGATGTCGATGACGACGGGGACCTCGATCTTTTCGCTGATAATCACTTCAATCGACCGCCTTATCTCTACCTCAATAACGGAGATGGAACGTTCGCCGATATTTTTTCGACCACTGGGATAGACCCGCGGGGAGATCGTCATGGATCTGCCTGGGTTGATTTTGATAATGACGGCGACCTGGATCTTTCCATCACCAAAGGAGCCAGCGGAGGCAGCGCCCTCGGAACCAAGCAAGACGAGCTCTATCTAAATCTGGGAGCCGTTCAGTTTACGAATATTGCTCCGGAGGCCGGAGTTATCAATACCTGGGGGAGAGGGAGGAGCGTGGCTTGGGGGGACTATGACAATGACGGACAGCTCGATCTCTTGCTCGGAAATCTTAGGACCGACCTGGTTCTTTACCAGAACAACGGCGATGGCACTTTCACCGACACGACTTTGCAAGCTGGCTTGGGACTACTTCATTATACTGAGTGTGTTTTCGCCGACTACAGTAATGATGGCTTCCCAGATATTTTTTGCACCGCCGCTATCGCACATAACCCCGCAAGAGACGTGCTTTTTGAGAATAACCGCGACGGAACATTCACGGATGTAACAGAGCAAGCCGGCATTCTTCAATCGATCAACGGCCGGACTCTCGCTTGGGGCGACTATGATAATGACGGCGACTTGGATCTCTACATTACCAGAGGGACGGATGTTGGTTTCAAACAGACTCTTTATCAGAATAACGATAACGGACTGTTTACTGAAGTTACCGACCAGGCTGGGTTAGGGGCCATCAGCAACAATCGGGCGGCGGCGTGGGGAGACTTTGATAACGACGGCTACCTGGACCTGTATGTGGTAAACTCCGGGACTGACCCGGTGGGCAAAGGGCCCAATAATCTCTACCGGAATAATCACGATGGGACCTTCACCGATGTGGCTGCCAGCGCAAATGTTGAGGCCTTGGTCGTAAGTCGGGGCCGCGGGGCTGCCTGGGCGGACTACGATCACGACGGATTTCTCGATCTCATCGTCACGAACGGTGAGGATGACACCGATTTTGAGGAGGGCCCACAGATTCTCTATCACAATGAGGGAAATCGCAATACCTGGCTGGAGATCAAGCTCGTGGGAACAGCGAGTAATCGACAAGGGTTAGGAGCCAAGGTCACTGTCCAAGTGGGTCAGACGATTCAATACCGGGAAATGAATGGCGCCAGTGGACATCTTTTCTCCCAAGGAGCCGAGCCGCTTCATTTTGGATTGGGTCGGGCTAGGAGGGTCAGCCAGATCACTGTTCAGTGGCCGAGTGGTCAAACGCAGATTCTAAGCCGTATCCCAGCAAACCAGCAGATTACCGTGACCGAAAGTGAGTGATCTCCGGGCAGATTTCATGATCTCGACGTCTCACGCGGGGAAGAAACGGGATAATATTTGTTTTGATTTTGTGTCCTGAGACTCTGGCCTGCGGACCCCACGGCCAGGAGGCGCTTAACCTGGCTTTGAGAGCCATCTGCCAGAGGGCTTGACCGCTCCTTTCTGTTGAGCGTCTTCTGACGCCGGCCGCGACTGAAAAGAAAAATTGCCCGCTCAGGCCGGGAGCGCACTCTATGGGGAGTCAGCGAAGACGACCTTAAGCGCTCGATCCTCGCAGAGTTGCAACCGGTGGCAGCTGACCCGCGCGATAGGCCGGCACCCAGCTCGCGATCGCGACCGCGATCACCGCGAGCACGGTCGCCCAGGCATAATGATGCCAATCGGAAGCGACGGGAAAATAATCCGCATAAAGCAGACCGCGGACGCGCAGTGGAATATGGGAGATACCGATGACCGAGAGCCCTCCAATGAGACAACCGAGGAGGGAACCGAGCGCGGCGATGAGCGCGCCTTGCCAGAGAAAGATCGCGCTGATATCGCGCCGGCTGTAACCGATCGAGCGCAGGATCGCGATCTCCTTAACTTTCGAGAGCACGGTCATGGTCAGGACGTTAAAGATGCCGAAACCGGCGAGCAGAATGATCAGGGAAACCGTGATCCCGGTCGAGACCCGCAGGGTGAGAAGAAGCTGCAGGCTCGACTCCTCGCGTTCCTGCCAACTGCGCGCTTCGTGGTGAAAGAGCTGTTCGAAATGTTGCGCCAATTCCGGGGCAGCCTCCGGATCGCGCAACTTGTAGAGAATCATCGTCGCCGGGTAAGGCTTGTGCAGCAGGCGCTGCGCGATTTTTTGCTGGCAATAAACGCGCGTGGAATCGACCGCGCCCACGCCGCTCCGCGCCACCGCCGCGACGGTAAAGCGCCAATACTCGCCGTTAGGGGAGAGCAGCTGCATGGTCTGGCCGGCCGTGACTCCGAGCGCATCCGCCAGGCGCGAGCCGAGGATGACCGAGCCTGGGTTGTTGCGGAAATCGTCGAACTTCCCGGCGATGATCTGCGCCCCGATGTCGGTCGTGCGCAATTGCAGCGCGGGATCGATCCCGAAGAGATCGACCGTCGCGGTTTCAAACTCGGCCCGGGCGGTGAGCGTGCCGCGCAGGACCGGCGCGCAGGAGACGACATTGGAGAAGCGCCGGCTGATGCGCATGATCTCGGAAGCGTTGGTGATCCCCTCGAAATAGCGGCGCCGGGCCGCTTCCACGGCGGCGTTGTTCGGCGCGACGTAGAGGTTGTCGTAGCGCGGGCGAAACTGGGCGCGCAACATGATGGCGCCGTTGCTCCCGAGTGTGGAATCAATGAACCGTTTGGCGAAGCCCTGGGTCTGGGCCTGGGTGCAGATAAAAATCGCGACGCCAAAAACCACCCCGCACAGGCTGAGGATAAAGGCGCGTTTGCGGTGAAAAAGAAAACGCAGCGCGATGTGCAGCGTCGGCGTCACCGGGGCTTATCCTGCGGCACGCGCCGGAGGCTGCGCTGCCTAACGAACCGGCCCGGCTTCAACTTGTCCTGCTCCGAAACGACGAGCCGGTCGCCCTCTTTCAAGCCATCGAGGATCTCAGAAAATTCGAGCGTGCGATATCCGACCTTGACCGTGCGTTTCTCGAGCACGCCCAGGTTCACCCGCAGGACCTGGTCGACCAGGATGGCGCGGGTCGAGGCGAGGAGAGCGTTTTCGTGCCGGCCGGTGATGATGTTCATCTCCCCGGTCATGCCGGCGAGGAGGTTTTCCGGCGGATTCTGAAGGTCGAGCAAAACGGTGTAGCGCTGCGTGTCGGGATCGGCCGCGGGCACGATGGAGGTGACGCTGGCGTTGAACTGGCGTGTTCGGTAGGCGTACATCTGCAGGATGGCCTTCATCCCCGCCTTCACTTCCCCGATGTCTTCCTCGTTCACTTCGCCGCGAACATAGTTGCGGCGGGACGAAACGGTGAAGAGCTGCGCGCCGTCGCTGACAAATTCGCCGTCGATCGCCTTCATCTCCGAGAGAATGCCATCCATCGGCGCGCGGATCTCGAGCCGGCCGGTCAGGACCTCGGCTTTCTTCACCGCTTCCCGGAGCGAATCGAGATTGCGTTCGCGCTCGATTCTTTCGGTCTGAAGCAAATCGCGCAGACGTTTCGCTTCGCTCTTGGCCTTCTCGTAATCGACCGCCGGGACGTTGCTGAGCGAGGTCAGCTTTTCCAGGCGCTGGACATTTGCTTCCGCGATCTTGAGCGGCTCGGAGGAGGGCAACTCGAGCCGGGCCTGTTCCTGCGCGGACCCAAAATCGGACTGGGCCTGCTTCAAGTGCCGCGCCGTCGTCTCGTCGGCGATCGTCGCCAGCAGCTCGTCCTTGGCCAAACTTTTGCCGATCGCCCCGCGCCCGCTCGCGACCGCGTCCGCGAGGCGGATGAAGCCGTTATTCTGCGCCCGCACGTGGACGACGAAGACCGGCTCAATCCGGACGGTTCCGTAAACGGCCGAGATGGCGGTTCCGCGCCTAACGGGTTCCACTTCCACGACCGGGAGAGTGAAAAAATAAATCGCGCCGAAGAGAAGCGCGAAGAGGAGGATGAGAGCCGAGAGAGCCCGCTTTGAAATTCTGGTCTTCAATCGCTCGAACTAATGCACCTTTCCGCCGGTGTCGCCGGAAAATTGAAAGTAGCGCCCGGTCGCGCGATCCCATTCCGCCAGAGCGACTTTCTGCTCGTAGACGGCGCTGAGAATCCCGCGCCGGGTGACGAGCAGGCTGCTTTCGGCGTTGCGGAAATCGAGGATGGAGGCAAATCCCTGGGCGCGATTCTCCTCGACCGAGGCGACATTTTGCTCCGCTACCTCCGCCGCCTGGAGGAGCGACTGGTGGCGGGCGGCGATGGCGCGCAGGTTGTTTTGCAGGCGGGTTAGCTCGCGCGGGACGTTTGTCTCCAGTTTTTGCAATTGCAGTTCGTTCGTCTCACGGGCCG
Source organism: Verrucomicrobiota bacterium (assembly GCA_030855965.1). Classification (GTDB taxonomy): domain Bacteria; phylum Verrucomicrobiota; class Verrucomicrobiia; order Chthoniobacterales; family UBA10450; genus Palsa-1392. The sequence goes on from JALYQE010000214.1 coordinate 7,050, forward strand.
CGCGCTGCTGTGCGACCTCGCCGCCGACCTTGCCGTTGTCGATCACCCGCCAGGTGTAAGACACGCCGCCCCGCACTTCGGATGCGACGGTGTCGTCGGTCGACTGGGGCGAGCCGCCGCTATCGCGATGAATGCCGGAGACCGGAATCGCTTCGCCGGAGGCAACCGCATTTAGGGCCGGGTAATAACCGGCCGCGATGATGCGCTGATCCTCGCGCGCCGCGCGGATGAGGAGGCGGGCCAGTTTCAAATCGACCCGGCGCTCCAGGGCCGGGTCAATTTCGCGTTCGGCCTGGAGATCGATCGCCTCGAAAGCAAGGTTTCCTTCCGGCGTCGGCAGCGTGGCGCCGGCGCCGAGATCTCCGCCCATCGACTGGACGAGTTGCAGGGTGGCGACGCCGGAAGCGGTTCGCGCGCTCTCGATTTTCGGATCCAGCTCGCGCGCGAGCAGAATGGCGGAGGTGAAGGCGCCGCGCTCACTTTGCCCGGCTTCGTAGCGCGCTTTCTCGCCGGCGATATTTTGTTCGAGACGGGCGCGCTGGCTTCTGCCTAACGATTCGAGCGAACGCTGGTAGAGCGCGCCGTAGAACGCGAGACGCGCCCGATGCAATTCGTCCACCACCGTCACGTTCAACTCCTGTTGCGCGATCAGGAGCGCGATGTCCCCGCGCCGGAAGGATGCGGGTATGCCCGCGTGAAAGAGCGGCTGCAAAAAAGAGCCGTAAGCGAAGGCGAAAGGCTGAGTCGAGGTCTGCGCCCGGCGGCCGCCCTGCACGCCCGCGATGCCGCCGATCAATCCCTTGGGCAAGGCGGTTGATCGCAGGATCAAGCGCTGGCCCGCGGCGGCTTCGAGCGCGGTTTTGGCCTGCAGAATCCGAGGATTTTTTTCCAGCGTTCGTGCCAGCGCGGAGTCGAGTGTCACCCCGGCCGCCCCCGAAATGACGCCGGCCACCCAGAGCGTGAGCAGAACGGCCACACTGGTCTTCATTTCCGCTCCCTAAAAGTCGCGGGCGGACGGGTCAGGGAAAGAATCTGTATTTCTTCCGTGGGATTCGCTTTCCCGCCTAACGACGCCACCTCCCCGCCACAGGCGCGGTCGAGCCGGGCGAGCGCGGCGTTGTGCAGGTAGGTCGCGCTCAAGCGCGTGCTGCGGGTGCGGGTGAGGTCGGTCGCCGCTTGCAGGACGTCGAGCTGGGTGCCGAGCCCGGCGGTCAGGTTGCCCCGCGCGATCTGGAGCGATTCATTGGCGGTCTCGACATTTTTCAACTCCGACTCCAGCACGCGGTCAGCCTGCTCGAGGTCGAGAAACGCGCTTCGGACTTCCGAGGCGATGGTCGAGCGAATTGCCTCGAGCGACCGGGTGGCCGCTTCCCGCCGCGCGCGAGTCGCCTGCATCCGGCCGCGGGTGGCGAAGCCATCGAAGAGCGCCCAGGAAGCGTTCACGCCAATGACGTAACCGTGATTGAATTCACGGCCGAGAGTGGGATCGCGTTCATTATAGACTTCGTAGCCAGTGAAGGCCTCGATTTGCGGCCGGGTCGCGCTCCGATCGAGCCGCAGTTGTTGTTCTTCAATCGCGATGTCGGCTTCCGCGGCCACGATCTCCGGCCGCCGGGCATGTGCATGGGCCAGGCATTGGTTAAGATCGGGCCGGCGCGGCTCGTAGACCAATTCGCCCGCCACGGTGAAGGGCTCCGCGCCGTTCCGCCCGGTTTTTACGCCTAACAATTCGCCGAGGCGGAGATGGGAGTTTTGCAGATCGGTCCGCGCCTGGATTAATTCCGGCTCTTCGTTCGCGAGCGAGACCTCGGCCCGGCTGACATTGAGGCGGCCGACCGTGCCGGTGCTGAAACGTTCGCGCTGCGATTTCAGCTCCTGTTGCAAAACCGCGACCGATTCCTCGCGCACCTGGATGCGCTCACGGTTGAGGAGCAGTTCGTTAAAGGCGAGCCGGGTCTCCATCGTCACCCGATCGGTCACCGCGTCGAGCTGGGCCTGGGCTTTTTGAAACTGGAGCCGTGCGATCGCGTTTCGGCTGCTGGTGGCGCCGCCGGTGTAAAGCGACTCCACCAGGCGGACGTTGGCGTTGTAATCCTCCGGGCGCAGGCGGCTGTCGCCCTGGCGTTCGCGCTGGCGGTAGATGCCGCTGGAAACGACCGACGGGAGGTAGCCGGCGCGCGCCTCGAGCAAGCCGCCGCGCGCCGCTTGCACTCTTTTTTGCGCGATCGCCACGTCGGGATTCTGGGTGCGGGCGAGCTGGATCGCCTGCGCGATGGTGTAGCGGGGAGGAGCCGCCTGGAGCGACGCGAAAGCGAGAAAGAAACTCGACCAGCCGATGTAAATCCTCCGTCGCATTCTGCCTTTTTTCGCGCCCCATCTTTATTTCGCAACATAAATTCCGAGGGCGGGCGTCCCGAGGCGGCCGGAGCCCTGGTTCGGATTGTGAACTTCCGTTTCACTTTGCGTCTTGCCGAGCCGAGACGACTGGGGCAACCTTGCGGCTTTCAACTGCACCAATGAGTAAAATCCGCATCGCAATTATCGGCGTGGGCAACTGCGCCAGCTCACTCGTCCAGGGAATCAGCTTTTACCGCGACACGCCGACTAACGGCTCCGCCGTCGGCCTGATGCACAGCGTGGTCGGCCCTTACCGGCCGAGCGACATCTCGGTCGTGGCGGCCTTCGACATCGACCGGCGCAAGGTCGGGCTCGACGTCAACCAGGCCATCTTCGCACCGCCCAATTGCACCAAAGTGTTCTGCGCCCAAGTGCCGACGACCGGCGCGATCGTGAAGATGGGCTGCGTCTTCGACGGCTATCCCGCGCACATGGCCGACCACGATCCCGAGCGTAGTTTTCAGCCGTTGAAAAAAGAATCGACCCGCGAAGAAATCATCGAGGAGCTGCGGGAGTCGGGCGCGGAGATCATGGTGAATTACCTCCCGGTCGGGGCCGAGGAAGCGACGCGCTTTTATGCCGCATGCGCGCTCGAGGCGGGCCTCGCTTTTGTAAATAACATCCCGGTTTTCATCGCCAGCGATCCCGTCTGGGTGAAGCGCTTCGAAGAAAAGAAACTCCCGCTCGTGGGCGACGACATCAAGGCGCAGCTCGGCGCCACCGTGCTTCATCGCACGATCGTCGATCTCTTCCGCAAGCGCGGCGTCAAGGTCGAGCGTACCTATCAGCTCAACACCGGCGGCAACACCGATTTCCTCAACATGCTCGACCGCGGCCGCCTGCAATCGAAGAAAACCTCCAAGACCGAAGCGGTGCAATCGGTCATCGGCAAAAGGCTGGCGGCAGAAAATATCCATATCGGGCCGAGCGATTACGTTCCGTGGCAGAACGACAACAAACTTTGCTTCATCCGAGTCGAAGGCCGGCTTTTTGGGAATGTGCCGATGGAGATCGACCTCAAACTCTCGGTCGAAGATTCACCGAACTCCGCGGGCGTGGCGATCGACGCCATTCGCTGCTGCAAACTCGCGCTCGATCGCGGCCAATATGGAGTGCTTCATTCCGCTTCCGCCTATTTTTCGAAACATCCGCCGGTCCAAATGAGCGACGACGAAGCGTATCAGCGAGTCGAGGAATACATCCGGGGCGAACGCGACTCCTAGCCCGCCCAGGCGAATCGCGCCGGCTGCGATTATCTGTTTATGAAACAAACAAAGGTCATCCTGCTCTCCACTTGCCTGATCGCTCCGCTGGTTCTCGGAGCGTGCGAATCGCGCAATAAATATGAAACCCAGACCACGGTGCCGGCGTCGCATTCCACCACCACGCGGGTGGTGAAAGACGAGATCCCGGCCGAGGGCGGGCGCAAGATCCCGGTCATCAAGGAATATTAGGCCCACTTCGGGAACGGACTTCCGGAAGAGCTTACTTCAGCACGATCGCGACGTCGGACCGCTTCGCCGCGAACCTGTAAATCTGTCCCGGCTGCACGGTGACGAAATGCTGTCCGGCGGCCAGCGGCTCGTCGTAGGTTCAACCGAAATTGATCGTGGCGGTTTGCTTGCCTCCTGGCCGGGTCGTTCCGCGGTTCACTTTTCCGAAATCTCGTCGCCTACCTGCAGTTCGCCATCGTTCAGTATTTCGGCGACCAACCCGCCGCGCCGCACCAGACCGGCGAGGGTCTCGGGATGGGTGAGTCGCGCGAGATGCGTGCAAGGCTCGCTCAAGCGCAAGCCACGCAACCGTACCGCACCCACTTGAAATTCGCGGCCGACAAGATCGTTCAACTGCACCCCCT
>JALYQE010000220.1 GCA_030855965.1 Verrucomicrobiota bacterium
GTGTTCCCTTGATGTTGAAGACGCTTCCGAAGGCATCGGTTAGATAAAGCTCGCCAGCAGCGTCCAACCCCATCGAGGTCAGCGGGCCCAAATCAAAACCTCCGACCGCCGTCGGAAAGAGTTGCACAGTTATATTTTGAAAATTCGAAACGACTCCGTTGTCGTAATTAAGGGTGTAAATCCTGCCCTTGATATCACCGACGCTCCTCGGCCCAAAACAGTCGCCAAAAACATAGAGACCGGACAGTTCGCTCGCCAAATTGCCGTGATACACATAGCCACCGATCACGCAGATGCCGGTATTCTCGTGATCATAATCAAAGATTGGGTCAACCGCATTCGGGGGAACTGGAGCGCCCGAAAAAAAGGGGTTCTGGATGAAGCCCTCACGGATGCGCCACCCAAAATTCTCGCCGCCACCGGGATTGGAGGCGCTTTGCAAGTCGATCTCCTCGCGCTCGTGTTCGCCCACATCGCCGATCAGCATGTCGTGGGTGACCGAGTCAAAGCTGGCGCGAAACGGATTGCGCAGGCCGTAGCAGAAGATTTCCTGTTTCTCGGTCGGCGAGCCAAAGAAAGGATTGTCACTCGGGATGGTGTAGGTGCCATCGTCTTCCATGTGAATGCGAAGGATTTTCCCAAGTAATGTCTGGGTGCTCTGCGCGTTGCCATCCGGTTGGAGATGGCCGAAGTCATCGTCATCGGTTCCACCCCCGTCGCCGCTGCAGATGTAGAGATTACCCTCGTCGCCCGGCCGCGGGCTGAAACCGATCCAGTCAAAGTTATGATCGGGTTGTGTCTGATCGGCAGTGAGGACCGTGACTTCGCTGGCGGGGTCGGCTACGTTGGGATCGGCGCTGACTGTGAAGCGCGCGAGGTGCGAGACGCCTTTGCCAAATACTCCGTCCCCGTCGGTCGTATAGGCGACGTAGAAATGGCCGTTGATCAGGTAATTTGGGTCAAAGGTCATTCCCAAAATCCCGGTCCCTTGGCCCTGCCCGGACTTGCCGGAGATGTCGAGATAGGGTGTCGCGTTTACGGTTCCCGAGGGCAGGTTGACGATCTTGATCTTGCCTCCCTGCTCCGCCACAAAAATTCGAGCCTGATCGCCCGCAGGCGCGCAAACATACAGAGGGAGCGTGAACCCGCTGGCCACACGAACCGCTTCCAGAGCGCCCTGGCTGGTCGCGGGACGAATCAAGGTCAGTGCCAGGAGGCAGGCACAGAAAAAGATTCGAAGGAGAGAAATGCGCGACAGGTGAGTTTGAGTGCTGTTTTTCCGTAATTCCATAGTCCACTTCGGGCATGAGCGGCAAAAAGCCGATCGGTCAAGGTGAGAACGCCGCCGACGAAGGCCTCGTTTAAAAGGGCCGGCGGCGGGAGTTGGACTCCTTTCTACAGGAGTTCTCCCGTAAAGCGCAAGGAAAAACGCCAAATTCATCGTTACAAAACAATGACAAAGGCTTTGCAGAAGCTTGTTGAGCGCGCATTCCGTCGTGGCCACACCCCTTGGCGCACGCTTGCAAAACCGTCGCGTTGACACCTCCGAAACGCGCGCCTACGCTCCGGTTCGCATTTCTGGGCGGGGTAGCCAAGTGGTAAGGTCGGGGTCTGCAAAACCTCTATTCGCGGGTTCGATTCCCGCCCCCGCCTCTCTCTTCCCGGAGGGATGCCATCCGTTGATCCCGCGAAAACAATCGCCTACCCTTCAGCGCACGGCCGGAGCCCCGGCCGAACTAGCCCAAGACGTCCCGCACGCCCTCCGCCTGTGAGCTACAAACCACATCCCGCATTCAGGAAACTGCAGAATCTAATCGCCGCCCAAAACAGCCAGTTGCTGAGATCTTGGCAAGGGGCGGCATACCGCGTCACGACCCTCGACTATCCGAGTCCGGGGAGCATTCTCCAAGGCCAGGGGAGTTTTCTCCATGGCGGTCGCTGGAACGCGATCGGTACTTTTCGCGCCGTTTACGGCAGCACCGTCGACACCGTAGCGGTCGCAGAATCGCGCGCCACGGCTGACTACGCGCTGGTGCCGCAGCCTTTTCGCACTCCGCGGCTCCTGGTCGCGATTGAGTTTTCGCTCCAGGCGGTTCTCGACCTAACGAGTGCTTCGATCCGCGCCCAACTCGGTCTCACGTCCGGCGAACTCGGCGAGGAAGATTGGCGCAAAACTCAGGAGGCCGGCCGGGAAAGTTTCACGCAGGCGATCGGCCGCGCGGTCTTTGCGAATAAGGGCGAGGGTCTCATCGCGCCATCCGCCCGGGTGCGCGACGGAGTGAACGTGGCCTATTTTCCGGAAAACCTGCGCCGCGAAAGCCGGGTCAACGTCCTGGAATCAGAAAAGCTGGATCGGGTGCGACTCATATAAGATTTACATGCAGATGTGCATGATAAAATGCTTGCTCATATGCAAAACAAATCTTAGGTTTGAGCCCATGAAAGCGAAAAAGAAGTCAAGTCCGCGTGCCGCCGCGAGTGCGCGGGTCAAAGAAACCGCGGCGGTTTATCACCCGGCGATGAAGGTCGCCCCCGCCCCGGCCCTCGACAAATTGGCAGAGAAGTTCGGCCTCCGGCAGGAGACGCTCAGTCGTATGACCGGCTTTTCGCTCCGCGCCGTGGCCGGCTGGAGCAGCGGCAAAACACCTTCGGCACCGGTCAAGCGCGCGCTGGTCGAAATGGATCGCCTGCTCGATCATCTCTCGCACTTGATGAAGCCGAAAGATGTCGGCCGCTGGCTCAAGGAACCCAACCCGGCGCTTGATGGCTCCACCCCAGTCCAGGTGATCGAGCGCGGGCAGAGCGATCGCATCTGGCGGCTGCTTTATTTTCTCGAATCCGGCGAGCCCGGCTAAGCGAGTTTTTCATTTCCATCCCGCCGCGGATAGCCCACGATGGCGGGAATTAAGAGCGGGCCAGAACGAGATGCCCGCGGCGGAAAAACCGCCTTCCCGAGATGCGGAAACGGTTCTTCGATGCGAACGTTCTGAGTCCACGATGCGTATTACACGATATGAATGAGCGTTCGCATTCTCCGCACGGAAAAATCAATCTGCATGGAAACGGGCTCGGGGTTCCCTCTCCCGAGCTGGTGGAGACGCGTGCGCGCGAGATCGCGATGATCGACGAACGCGACCCGGACGAATTCACCGAGACCGATTGGCATCAGGCCAAGAACGAGCTCACCGGCGTCGAGGCCTCGCACACTCCTGAAGTAGGCGACGATATGGATGACGACCGGAGCGAACGGGACGAGGTGATCGGCGCGTCCGGCCATCGCGCGCCCAGGAGCGGTTATGAGGAGGAAGCTAATGTCGGCGAGGAGCTGGTCAGCGGTGGGATTGAAGAAGCGGCGCATGATCAGATGGTCGAAGCGCGGCGCGTGGAATTGGAGCACGAGCGCGAATCGCAATGAGCAGCGCCTCCATCACTGAGACAGTGGCGCCCTCCACTGTGCAATCGCCCCGGGGCAAGCCAGAGCATCGCGCCGGGCGCCTGCTGGCACGTTTCCAGCAGGTGCGCGAATTTTCCGAGACACTTTGCCAGACCCTCGAACCGGAAGACTGCGTCGTGCAATCGATGCCTGACGTGAGCCCGACAAAGTGGCACCTCGCCCACACCAGCTGGTTTTTTGAAACCTTCATCCTCAAGGTTTGGCTGCCTTCCTACCAAACCGTGGTGCCGGAGTATGCCTATCTTTTTAACTCCTACTACAATGCCGCAGGCGACATGCACCGGCGCGATCTCCGTGGATTGATCTCGCGCCCCACCGTCGCGGAAACATTTCGTTTCCGGAAATCAATCGACGCTCATATCCAGGAATTGCTGGAAAGCGTGGACGACGAAACGCTCGCCGAGCTCGAGCCGGTCTTTATCATCGGGCTGCACCACGAACAGCAGCACCAGGA
>JALYQE010000249.1 GCA_030855965.1 Verrucomicrobiota bacterium
GGTCTCTTCACCATGCTGCAGCAGGCGGTCGAGCTGCGGAACGCGAGCTTCCTTTGGGTGCGTGATCTTTCCCAGCCGGACACGATCGCCTACCTCCCGGGGATCGGTTGGCCGATCAACATCCTCCCGCTGATCATGGCGGGGACGAGTTTCTGGATGATGCAAGTGACGCCGAAGAGCGGCGACAAAACCCAGCAGCGCGTGCTGATGTTCATGCCGCTGATTTTCGTCGTTTTCTGCTACAATTTTGCGGCGGCGCTTGCTTTATATTATACAGCTCAGAACCTGTTTACGATTCTGCAGCTGTATCAGAATCGGAACCAACCGTTGCCCGTTTTGGAAAAGGTGAACAAGCCGGCGAAACGAAAAGGAAAAGCACGCTGATGAGCACCGAAGCCGAATCCACCGTGAACGCGAAGGAGCTGCTCGACACCATGCTCGGCTACCTCGGTTTCGTGGTGGAAATCGAGGAGACCAAGAGCGAAAGCGGCAACCCCACGCTCCAGATCTATACCGAAGAAGCAGACCGCCTGATTGGCCGCGAAGGCGAGACCCTGGACGCCGTCCAGTTCCTCCTCAACCGCGTCATGCAGGCCAGGGACGCGGACGCGCCGAAATGGATCGTCGATTGCGAGATGTATCGCTCGATGCGCCAGGACAAGATCGTGCATCATGTCCGCCAGCTGGCCGAGCGGGTGCGGCTCTCGGGCCGGCCGTTGCAGCTCGAGCCGATGAATTCCTACGAACGCCGGATCGTGCATGAGGCTTTCAAGGACGATCCCGAGATCGGCACCTGGAGCCCTTCCGATTCGTCGCGAATCAAGCAGATTACGCTGCTCAAGCGCCCGCGGAAAAAAGACGCGCCCGCGGAGTAGGGCGCTCCGAGCGCTGACTCTGGGGAGCACGGGCTGCCAGCCCGTTCGCATCCGGCGAGCCTCGCCGGGTGCAGTTTGCGCGCAGTGCAACCGTGTGGTGCAAACCGTAGGGGCGCTTGGATTCCGGGGAAGTCCACTCTGCCGGAGCGCCCGAAGGTCACCCGCCCATCACCTCTGGCGAGGTTGCGCTGCGCGCAAACGCATTCGCCGCGGCGAACGCGGACGGGCTGGCAGCCCGTGCTCCCCGGAGTTGACGCGTTGCGCTGGGAGTGAGCACGCTGATCAAACGCAAAAGGCGCGTGGCCGAAGCCACGCGCCCGCGCATCAACCTAGACTACAAAACTTACTGCGCGTCCGGCGGCATGAGCACAGTGTCGATCACGTGGATCACGCCGTTGCTCGCCGCGATGTCGGTCTTGACGACGTTCGCGTTGTTCACCATCACTTTGCCGTCGTCGAGTTTGACGTTCAGCTTCGAGCCTTCCGCGGTGTCGGCTTCCATCGTCTTGACGTCAGCCGCCATCACTTTGCCCTTGAGCACGTGGTAGGCGAGGATTTTACCGAGCTTTTCTTTGTTCTCGGGTTTGAGGAGGCTTTCGACGGTGCCTTCGGGAAGCTTCTGGAACGCCTCATCGGTCGGCGCGAAAACGGTGAAGGGGCCTTTGTCCTCTTCCAGCATTTCCTTTTTGCCACCGGCCTTGAGGGCGGCGGTGAGGGTGCTGAACATCTTCGTGCTTGCGGCCGTGTCGTAGATGTTTTTCTCATGGCCCATCTTGCTGTGGTCCATCTTGTCGCCGGCTTGGGCGCTGAATGTAAAGGCACTGATTACTGCGAGTGCGACTGCTAATTTTTTCATTTTGTCTTTCTGTGTTTGTTAATTAAAGCGCCGGTCCTTGTGGCAACCGGAACGCTGTGGGTTTGCGAGGGGTGATCCGGACGGGAGGCGAATCCGGATGCATGAAACAGTCCTCTCGGCCGGGACGCGCCTCGAGGAGGGGCGCTCTCCCGCCAGGCAGCGCGCGGCGCCGGGCAGGATTTTTAATTGCCGTTAGGCGCCATATGTTCCATAATCCGGGTTCGATGTTCGCCCGTCCTTCCATTATTCGCATTCTCTGCGCCCTCTTGCTTCTCGCGGGGACTGCCTGGGCCGATTCCGCCTGGAAAATCGTCAAGATCGGCGGGCGCGAGTATCTCACGGTGGACAATGTCGCGCAGTTCTACGGGCTGCCGGCCGGAGTGTCGCCGATCGAGAAGCGCATCCGGCTCGACAACGGCAAGCTCTCCCTCGAGGTCCAGCTCAACAGCCGCGAGATCATGGTCAATGGCATCCGCACCTGGCTTTGCTTCCCGATCATGGAAAAGGACGGGCAGTATCTCGTTTCCCGCGTCGACCTCGCGAAGACGCTCGAGCCGCAGTTGCGGCCGCAGCTGATCCCCAACCTGGGGCAATTCAAAACCGTTATCCTCGACGCTGGCCACGGCGGCCACGACAGGGGCGCGATCAGCAGCTACGGCTACGAAAAAGATTTCGCGCTCGACGTCGCGCGCAACATCAAGCCCCTCCTTGAAGCCAAGGGGCTCAACGTCAAGATGACGCGCGATCGCGACGTCTTCGTCCCGCTCGAGCTGCGCGCCCGCATCGCCAACTCGGCCAAGGATGCGGTCTTCGTCAGCATCCATTTCAACGCCACCAACTCTAATCCGTCGGCGGCTGGCTTCGAAATTTTCTCACTTACACCGCGCGGCGCGCCGTCGACCGATGACGACGCGCTTGCGCTACGGTTTATGAACATGGAGGCCGGCAGCCCGGTCGACGCGCCCAGCCTCGCCCTCTCGATGAGCGTTTATCACTCCGTTGTCGGCCATCTCCCGGAATACGATCGCGGGATCAAGCGCGCGCGCTTTGCCGTCCTTCGCCTAACGAAGATCCCAGCGGTGCTCGTCGAGGGCGGCTTCCTCACCCAGCGCGGCGAAAGCCAGCTCATCGCGCAGAGTACCTGGCGGCAAAAACTCGCGCAATCGATCGCCACCGGCATCCTCAAGTATAAGGGCCTGGTCGATAACAAGACCCGCCCGACGATGGTGGCGGAATATCGGCGCGCCTCGGAAGGCCAGCTCGTCCTGAAAGACGCGACCGCGCCCGCCCAGCCCGAAGCGTCCGTCGCGCCGGTCGTGATCCCGGCGAGCAACTAACGCGCTCCTCGCGTTCGCGTTTCTTTCCGGCAATCGTTAGGGAAAGAGATGACTCTTTTCCGCTCCCTTGGCGCCGCCGTGCTGGCCATTGCGCTCGCGCGCGGCTCAGCCGCGCAGGAGGCGGTGGCGGATCGGGTTCTGGTTCAGGCGAACCGATTTCCCAGCGCGGAATCGAGCGCGCCTTTTGCCGCGGTCGCGCTCGACGAGGAAACTATTCGCACCGCCCCGCAATTGCGCGTGGATGACATCCTGCGCGCACAGATTCCGGGGTTCAGCCTCTTCCGGCGCAACGGCAGCCGCGCGGCCAATCCCACCACCCAGGGCGTGACCTTGCGCAACTTCGGGCCTAACGGCGCCGGCCGCACCCTGGTTCTCCTCGACGGAATTCCGCTCAACGATCCTTTTGCCGGATACGTGCTCTGGAGTCAGGTGCCCGCGGCCTCTCTTGGGTCCGTCCTGATTATTCCCGGCGGCGGCGCCGGTCTTTTTGGCAACGCCGCGCTCGCCGGGACCGTCTTCCTCGTTTCCAACCCGATCGCGGGGAACGGCGGCGCCGCTGAGGTATCGTTAGGCAACGAGAATACCTATGATGCCAGCGTCAGCGGCACGCTCGTGCAAGGTCCGGTGGCGGCTTCCGTTTTTGCCGAACGCTTCGCCACCAGCGGCTATCCGGTGCTGGCTGCCGGTCAACGCGGTCCCGTTGATAATAACGCGAGTTCGGATTCTGATCTCATCGATCTTCGCGCTGAATGGCAGATCGACCGCGACAGCTCGCTGCGCCTGATGGCGCGCCGGTTCGAGGAGACGCGCGGCAACGGCACCGCCCTCACGCAGAACGATACGACCGGTCTCGATTTCAGCGCGGCCTGGACCACGAAATTCCCGGCCCACGACGCCGAGCTGCAGATCAGCGGCTATGGGCAGCACCGCAAATTCCGCAGCTCCTTCAGCTCGGTCAACGCTACGCGCGAAGTCGAGACGCCGGCGCTCGATCAATTCAACGTGCCGGCCGACGCAGCGGGCGGAAGCGTGGTTTGGACCTGGGCCGGAGCGGGCGGCCACCGGGTCACGCTCGGGCAGGATTTCCGCTGGGTGGGAGGGGAAACAAACGAGGCGTTTCTCTGGGATGGCGCCCGCTTCGTGAGGGAGCGCAGCGCCGGGGGCGAGCAATTTTTCGCCGGGATTTTCGCCGAGGACGCGTGGGCCTTGTCCGATCGCCTAACGATTGTGGGTGGGCTGCGTTTCGATCGCTGGCAGCTCTTCGACGGTTTTCGCCGGGAAAGCGTGCGCGCGACCGGCTCGTCGCTGAGCGATCTGCATTATCCCGATCGTTCCGGCAACGAACTCAACGGCCGGCTCGGCCTGCGCTGGGAGGCGACCGACCGACTCGCCCTGCGTGCGGCGGCCTACAGCGGCTTTCGGGTTCCGACCCTGAACGAACTTTATCGGCCCTTTCGCGTCGGCAGCGACGTCACCGAAGCGAACGCGGAACTCAACCCGGAGCACCTGCTTGGCGGAGAAATCGGCGCCGATTGGCAGGTCGCGTCGAATTTTCGCCTCTCCACGACCGGCTTCTACAACCGGCTCGAAGATGCGGTCGGAAATGTCACGATCGGCCAGGGACCCGGGACGTTTACTCCAGGCGGATTCATCCCCGCCGGCGGCGTCCTGCGGCAGCGCCAAAACATCGACCTCGTCCTCGCGCCCGGTTTCGAGGCCAAAGCTGCGTGGCAGCTTCATCCGGCCGTCGCTCTCTCCGCGAGCTACCTCTTCACCCGGCCCGCGATCGAGCGCGCCGCGAACCCCGTTCTGGAAGGCAAGCGCCTCGCCCAGGCTCCCGCGCACGTCCTCACCGGCGCCGTCGATTGGACGCCGGCGTCGCGCTGGATCCTGATCGCGCAGGCGCACTACACCGGAGAGCAATTTGACGATGATCAAAACTCCCGCGTCCTCGCCGCCTTCGCGACGGTCGATCTCGGGCTGACCTACGATTTCTCCACCCACGCTTCCGTCGCCGTCCGGGTGGAAAATCTTTTCGATCAGCAAATCGAAACCGGCAAGACAGCCGATGGCCTCCTCTCGATCGGCGCGGCGCGGTTGGTCACCCTCCGGATGCGCTGGCAGTTCTGAGGCCGGCGGTCAGGGCCGTATTTGAAATGGATTGACCGCTTTGCGCGCGATGTTCAGGCTGCCGTGTTCCAACCAAAGGAGAAAATATGAAGAAACTATTGAACTACATCACAGTCGCGCTCGTCGCGACGGTCGCCATTGCGGTCGCAGCCCCGGACAAGGACCAAATGTTGGCCAAGGAAACCGCCGCCTGGCAGGCGTTCAAAGACAAGAAAGCCGATGATTTCAAAAAAGTCGTCGGCGAAGACATGATCGGCGTCTACGCCGACGGCATCGCCGACATGGCGAAGGAAATGGCCGACATGCAGAAATGGGACATGAAATCGTTCAAGATCAGCGATTACAAGACCCACTCCGACGAGAAGGACGTCGTTGTGAGTTGTTATACGGTCACCCTCGAAGGGACTTTTGACGGCAAAGACGCTTCCGGCACCTACAACTCCGGTTCCGTCTGGAAGCAGGAAAATGGGAAATGGCACGCCATTTTTCACACCAACGTGAAGCAGGCGTCGGCCGGGACCGCCCCCGACGCGCAGAAGAATGAATAGCGTCAGCTTTCGTTAGGCCTCGAACTCGCAGCGCGCACCCTTCTCGTGCGCGCTGCGGGCGCGGCATTGACTTCGCCCCCGCCGTCCCGCATCGTAAAAACAGCAGCGGGGGAGCCAATGTGCTGAGAGGTCCGAGAGAAATCGGACGACCCCTTAAACCTGATGCGGGTAATGCCGCCGTAGGGAGCGAGGAGTTTAAATTTCAGCCATGCGTTTCCGCGCATGGCTTTTTTGTTTTCTCTCAACACTCAACCATCAACTCTCAACTTCCGGCATGATCGCATCCAAAGAATCCGTTGAAACGAAAAGCTCCGACTACGTGATGCCGAACTCGCAGCGCGTTTACGTCGAGGGCGAAATCCATCCCGACATCCGCGTCCCTTTCCGCGAGATCAGCCTCGCGCCGACGAAAGATTTTAGCGGCAACCTCGAGCCGAACGAGCCGGTCCGCGTCTACGATACGAGCGGACCGTGGGGCGATCCGACGCAGACACCCAACTCCGCCGAGGGCCTCGCGCCGCTGCGTGCTGAGTGGATCAGCGGGCGAGGGGACGTGGCCGAGTACGATGGCCGCGAAGTAAAACCGGAGGACAACGGTTACCTCACCCGCGGCCACGAAGAGTTCGCCTCGACCGCCGAGCGCAAGAATCGCCTCGACCATTTCCAGGGCGCCCGCCGCAAGCCGCTTCGCGCTTCCGCCGGTCATCCCGTCACCCAGCTTTGGTATGCCAGGCAGGGGATCATCACGCCTGAGATGGAGTTCATCGCCATCCGTGAAAACGGCCGGCGCGCCGGAGCACAGGCATCCTGCCTGTGTGGACCGCAGGCGTCTCGCCTGCCGGATCCATCGACCAGGTGGGACGCCCGGTCTTCCCACAGGCAGGATGCCTGTGCTCCAGAGCGCAACTCCCTTCAACACGCCCACCCCGGCGAAAGCTTTGGCGCATCCATCCCGCAGGAAATCACCCCCGAATTCGTGCGCAGCGAGGTCGCCCGTGGCCGCGCCATCATCCCGGCCAACATCAACCACTCCGAGCTCGAGCCGATGATCATCGGCCGCAACTTCCTCGTCAAAATCAACGCCAACATCGGCAACAGCGCCGTCGCCTCCAGCATCGAAGAAGAAGTCGAGAAAATGCGCTGGGCCACCAAGTGGGGC
>JALYQE010000252.1 GCA_030855965.1 Verrucomicrobiota bacterium
TCCTGGTCGCGCCGACGGCGTTCCACAAGCTGGCCTGCGCGGAAGGCGAGGCCGCGGCTGCCCGGGCGGCGAAGGCGGCGGGGACGCTGTTTATTCTCAGCTCGCTCTCGAATACCGCGATGGAGTCGGTCTTTCACGAGGCGGGCAGCCCGCGCTGGTTTCAGCTCTATATCTATAAGGATCGCGGAGTGACTCTCGAACTCGTGCAACGAGCCGAGGCCGCGGGCGCGGAAGCGATCGTGCTCACGGTCGATGCCCCCGGCTGGGGGACGCGCGAGCGCGATGTGCGCAACAGCTTCAGTCTCCCGGAAGGTCTCACGGTGGAAAACCTATCCCCGTTAGGCAAAGGCGAGATGCCGGAAATGCCCGGCTCCGGGCTGGCCGCGTATGTGCGGGCCAATTTCAAATCCGATCTCGGGTTCGATGACCTGGATTGGCTGTGCGCGGCGACGCGTTTGCCGGTGGTGGTGAAAGGCGTCTGCCGCGGTGAAGACGCGCGCCGCTGCGCGGAGCACGGCGCGAAAGCCGTGGTGGTGTCTAATCACGGCGGACGCCAGCTCGACACCGCGCCTGCGACCTGCGAGGCGCTGCCGCATGTGGTCGAGGCCGTGGGCGATCTTTGCGAAATCTATGTCGACGGCGGGGTGCGGCGCGGGAGCGATGTGCTGAAAGCAATCGCGCTCGGCGCGCGCGCGGTGCTGGTGGGCCGGCCGGTGCTCTGGGGTTTGTGCGTCAACGGCGAAGAAGGCGCGCGTGACGTGCTGGAGATCCTGCGCCGCGAGCTCGATGAAGCGATGCTTTTGTGCGGCTGCGGGAAGCTGAGCGAGATCGATTCCGCGCTGCTCCGCCCCTGAAGATGGCGGCGGCGGAAATGGTGGGCAGGGCTGGATTCGAACCAGCGAAGGCGTAAGCCAGCGGATTTACAGTCCGCCCCGTTTGGCCACTTCGGTACCTACCCGTCGCATCCGAATTGCGAGCGTTTGATATAGGCTCGCTCGCCCGTGGTCGCAACTGTTTTGCCGTGTTGTAGGCTGCTCGCCGTCATGCACGCTCCGCCTGATCTTCCAGCCCCGACCGGACCGCAACGCGACCAGTTTTGGCCGCCCCTGCCCTACGCCGAATGGCAGGCCACGGCCGAAACCCTGCACATGTGGACGCAGATCATCGGCAAAATCCGACTCGCCCTCACCCCCGTGGGTCAACCATTCCTGGCACGTCACCCTCTACCTGACCGCGCGCGGTCTGACGACTTCGCCGATCCCGCATGGCTTCCATACTTTCGAGATCGAGTTCGATTTCATCGGGCACGAATTGCGCGTCGTGAAAAGCGACGGCGCCTCGTGCACGCTTCCGCTCGGGGCGCAATCGGTCGCGGCTTTTTATCACGCGGTCATGGAAGCGCTGCGCGCGCTCGAGCTGCCGGTCCGGATCAATCTCATGCCTAACGAGATCACGGATCCGATCGCGTTCGACCAGGATGAAACGCATCGCGCCTACGATCCGGAATATGCGAATCGCTCTTGGCGCGTGCTCCGGCAGACCGACCGCGTCTTGAAGAAATTTCGCTCCCGCTTCTGTGGCAAATGCAGCCCGGTGCATTTTTTCTGGGGCAGCAACGACCTTGCGGTGACCCGTTTCTCGGGCCGGCCCGCGCCGCCGCATCCAGGCGGTATCCCGCATTTGCCGGACAACGTGACGCGGGAAGCCTACGCTCAGGAAGTGAGCAGCGTCGGCTTCTGGCCGGGCAACACCGCCAGCCCGACGCCGCTCTTTTATTCCTACGCCTACCCGGAGCCGCCCGGCTTCGCGGAGGCAAAGGTGGAGCCGGCGGAGGCGAGCTATCACGCGCCGCTGCACGAGTTCATCCTGCCCTACGACGCGGTCCGCACGGCGGCGGTGCCCGACGACGCGCTCCTGGCCTTCGCGCAAAGCACCTACGACGCCGCTTCGACCTGCGGAAAATGGGACCGGGCCGCGCTCGATTAAGCGGGGCTCAATCCGCCGGTGGAGGTGTTGTAGCCGGGGGCGGTGACCCCGGCTCTCCAAAATCGCCGCGAATATCGGCCGGGGTCAACGCCCTCCGGCTCCAACCAGCTTGCCGACGTCACCGCCGCCGGCTACAAAGGATCGTGCATAAGCATCTGCGACGACTCGAGCGGGTCTGGCTCGACGCGCCGATCTATTTCCTCACCACCTGCACCCATCTCCGAAAGCCAATCCTTACCTCCGCCCCGATTGCCGAGATTCTCGTCAAGGAATGGCGGAGCGCTCGAACTCGCCATGGTTGGGTCGTCGGTCGCTACGTGATCATGCGGGATCATGTGCATTTCTTTTGCGCATCGGAGGCGGATGCGAAGCCGCTCTCCACCTTTATTGGATTCTGGAAGGAATGGACCAGCAAACAAATCAAACGCGCAGCCGCGTTTGGCAGGAGGAATTTTTCGATCACGTTCTGCGCTCGGACGAAAGTTATGCGGAGAAGTGGGAATACGTGCGGGAGAATCCGACACGCGCGGGTTTGGTGGAAAAATCCGACGACTGGCCATGGCAAGGCGAAATCGAAGAGCTGCGGCTGTAGCCGGGGGCGTTGACCCCGGCTGGTTCTTTGCCGCGGCGGTTAAGCGGCCGGGGTCACCGCCCCCGGCTACAACCGCGACGGAATCCAGCCCCGGGGTCAGCCCCCGGGCGACAGCGCTTCCAGCCAGCGCTTGGCCAGGACCAGCTCGGTGTTCGTTAGGGCATGGCCCGCGTCGAAGAAACGCGCCGTCACCTCGGCCCCGGCATCGCTTAGCATTTCTGCCAGCTGCTCGGTGCTTAAGCGCGGAAGGAGCATGTCTTCTTTCCCGCCGGCGATCCAGACATCGACTCCGCGCAGGTCGGGCAGCTCCTCCGGGATGAGCGGGACCATGGCGCGCAGGAGCATCGCGGCCGAGAAAAGGCCGGGACGGCGCAGGAGAATGCTGGCGGCGATATTGGCGCCGTTGGAATAGCCGACCGTAACCAATTTCTCGAGGTCGAAGTGATAATGGCCAGCCGCTGCCCTAACGAACGCGGCAAGGGCGTCGGTCTGCGCTTTCAAATCCTCCAAGTCGAAAACGCCCTCCGCGAGGCGGCGAAAGAAACGTGCGTTCCCATTCTCCAAAACATTCCCGCGCGGACTCAGGATGGCCGCGCCCGAATCGAGCTCGCGCCCGAGCGGGATCAGTTGCTGCTCGTCGCCCCCCGTGCCGTGAAGCAGCAGCAAGGTGCGATCGGACGTGCCGGGGATGAACTGGTGGACGAAACCGGCTTCAGTCATTTACGCAAAGAATTCGGCGATCGCCCCGACCACGGCCTGCTGCATTTGGCGCGTTAGCTCCGGGTAAACCGGGAGGGCGAGCGTCTCCTGCGCGGCCTTTTCCGTCTCCGGTAAATCGCCCCTGCGGTACCCAAGATCGGCGAAGCACTTCTGCTCGTGCAGGCCGAGCGGGTAATAAATCGCCGAAGCGATCCCGCGCGCGGTGAGATGTTTTTGCAGCTCGTCGCGGCGCGGGGTGCGGATGACGTACTGATGATAGATGTGATGATTGGTCAGGCCGCGCTCGCGGTAGGGCTCGGCCGGGAGGGTCAGCGTGTTCGTTAGGCCGCGGGCGTTGAATTCTTCGCGGTAAACATCCGCCACCTTTCGCCGCGCCGCCGACCAGCCGTCGAGATGCGGGAGCTTGATTTTCAGGATCGATGCCTGGATCGCATCGATGCGAAAGTTGCCGCCGACGACGTGATGAAAGTAGCGCGGCTCCATCCCGTGCTGGCGATAAATTCGGAAGCGCTCCGCCAGTTCGTCGTCGTTGCAGATGATCGCTCCCGCGTCGCCGGCCGCGCCGAGATTTTTCGAGGGATAGAAACTGAGAGAACCGACTGCGCTCATCGTGCCCGCCTGCCGTGCACCGCCCTGCGCCGGATACTCGGCTCCGATCGCCTGGGCCGCGTCCTCGATCACCGCGAGAGAATAGCCGGCGGCGATTTCGTTGATCGCATCCATCTCGCAACAAAGCCCAAAGAGGTGAACCGGGATGATCGCCCGCACCCGGCGTCCCTCGAAATTGACCAGTTCGCCGTGCTCGTTGCGGCGGCATTCGTTCGCCAGGAAATTGGCGATCGCCGCGGGCGAGATGTTGAAGGTGACCGAATCGATATCGACGAAGACCGGCGTGGCGCCGAGACGCGCGACGCAGCCGGCGGTGGCAAAAAAGGTGTAGGCGGTGGTGATGACGGCGTCGTTAGGGCCGATTTCCATCGCCATCAGGATATCGAGGAGCGCATCCGTTCCCGAGGAAACGCCGATGGCGTGTTTGACCCCGCAGTATTGGGCGAGCGCGCGCTCAAATTCCTCCACCTTCGGGCCGAGGATGAAACTCTGCGTGCGCAGGATCTCGTCCAGCTCCTGGCAGATGGGCTCGGCGAGGAGCCGGTATTGTTCGCTCAAGTCGAGCAAGGGTACGCGCATGGCCTACCGAAGCATGGCTGGCGCGGTCTGGCCAGTTTCGAGCGTGGCGCGGCCGTTAGGCAAAGGCCGCCTCGGTCGTGTGAGAGTCGTTGACCGCGGAGAACCCATCAGTTAACCTCCGCGCGTGGGACTCTTCCGCACTCTGTTCTGGTTCCTGCTTTTTGTGTTTTTCACTTTCTGCTTCGTCGTGCTCTTTGAGTATGGGCTGAATGACTTCGTCCCCGGTTTCCAGAAAGAAGCCCAGCGGGTTTCGAACTTCGTCCAGGAAGCCGCCCAACCGGCGAAGAAAAAAGACGCGGCCAAGCCCTAACGAGGCGACGTCAGGCGACGAACTCCAGCTCGGGCGCCACCGGGAGGTAGCCGCGCTCGCTCGCCTCGCGCAGAAATTCGCGGATCGCCTGGCGACCGCTGTCGCCGTAATCCCGGGTGTAATCGTTCACATACATGCCGATGAACTCACCGGCCAAAGCCGCGTCCATGTCGCGCGCATAGGGCAGCGCATAGCGCACCGCCGCTTCGCGATGAGCCAGGCCGTAGTCGATGCTCTCGCGTATGATCTGGGAAAGATCGCTCTGCACCTGCGGCGGCAAGCCTTTGCGCAAGACGTTCCCGCCTAACGGGAGCGGGAGGCTGGTCTTGTTTTTCCACCACTCCCCGAGATCGAGCAGCTTCTGGAAACCGGCGCTCGCGTAGGTGAGCTGCCCCTCGTGAATGATGAGGCCGACGGAGGCGCGGCCGGATTTCACCGCCTCGAAGATCTGGTCGAAGGGCACCACGACATGTTCGAAGTCGCCCAGGTAAAGCTGGAGCGCGAGATACGCGCTCGTCATTTTACCGGGAACCGCGATCAACTTCCCGCGCAGCCATTCTCGCAATTCGTTAGGCGAAGCGGCGGTCGGCGCCGCCGGGTCGGTCGCGACCAGCATCGGACCGTAGCCATCGCCCATGCTCGCGCCGCAGGAAAGGAGCGCATAACGATCGCTCACATAGGCGTAGGCGTGAATCGAGATGGCCGAGATATCGAGCTCGGCGCGCATGGCGCGCTCGTTCAGGGTCTGGATATCTTCCAGGCGATGCTCAAACTCGTAGCCGCGCAGGTCGATCTTGTGTTCGGCCATGGCGTAAAACATGAAGGCATCATCCGGATCGGGTGAATGCCCCAGGGTAAAAACGCGCTTTCCATCGGCCGCCATAAGGCGGTGATGCTAAACGGTGCGGTGACGCGGCGCAATTGAAGCAAGCCGGCCGGCCGGCCGCCATTTTGCGCGCGGCGCACCCGTGTCATACTGCCACCTCGTGCATCCGTCTCATTCCACCCAACGCCTGGTCTGCCCCGACTGCGACGCCCTCCTTGAGATGCCCGATCTGGAGGAGGGCGAAAAGGCGGTCTGCCCGCGCTGTGTCGCGCCGCTCCTGAGCAACCCGCGCAACTCGGTCCATCGCACGGCCGCTTTCGCTTTTGCCTCCGGTCTTCTTTTTATCGTCGCGAACGCCTTCCCCTTCATGACCCTCGAAGCCGGTTATCGCCACAGCGAGATGCGACTGTGGCAAAGCGCCTGGGGCCTGGAGGCGCAGGGCAATCCCTACCTGGCGGTCGCAGTTTCGTTTTTTATTCTCGGCGCGCCGGCGTTGCTCATCAGCGGGCTGCTCTACCTTCTGCTGCCTTTGATGTGGAACCGCCGTCTGCCGGGCGCGGTGCCGATTTGCCGCTGGGTGCTCTGGGCCCGGCGCTGGAACATGATCGAGGTCTTCCTTCTCGGCGCGCTCGTTAGTCTGCTCAAGCTGGGCAAGCTCGCCACCCTCACGCTCGGGACGTCGTTCTGGGC
>JALYQE010000254.1 GCA_030855965.1 Verrucomicrobiota bacterium
ACCAGATCGATTTCGGCCTCAACGTGCAGGAAGCGGGCGACGCTTCACGCTGGCAGCACGACGGAGACAACGAGCCGACGGGCGAAAAGATGGAGACCGGCGGCTTCGTCAATCTCGAGAGCGGGATCCCGTATGAGACCGCGCGTGGATTGATGAATCTCGGGCACGATGTGCGGCTCGATGTCGGCGGCTACGGCGGCTACCAGGCGATCAAGGTGGAGATGCACGACGGCCAGCGGGTCTATGTCGGCGCGAGTGAATCGCGCAAGGACGGGATGGCGGCCGGTTACTAGAGCGGCACTCCGTTAGGCATCGAGCGGCTGCAGGCCGCGCGGCGGGCCCAGCACTTCGCGCAGGACAATCGCCCGGCGCACGCTGGCCGGCGAACGGAGCATCGCGCCTAACGACATCACGGGAGCGGGCTGACGCAGGGCCGAGCTGCGGAGCGCGGGCAGGACGGGAGCAGGCGGCGGCAAAGAGTCTTCGATCTCAGGCAAGGGCGGCTCCACATGGACCATCGTAGGCAGCGGCGGCGGGGCCGTTTGCAGCGGCGGCGGACGCAGGTCTTCGGGCATCGTCACGAGCGGCGGCAGCGGCTGGGCCCAACTCCGTTTCACTTTCGGTCGTTGCGCGGGCGGAGTTTGCGGGGCCGGTGTCACAACCCGGCGTTGACGCACCGGTGGAGGCGGTTGCGTCCCCTGCGGCATTCCCAAGGCCTCGAGGAAACGGCGCACCCGCTCCTCTTCGCTCTGCGCTGCGGGCCGCAACGTGGGCGCCGCCTGCTCGTTAGGCTCGCCGGGCTCGGCGGCCCGCTTCTCCTTCTCCGCCTGGCTGTTCTCCGCCTTGCTCGTAAGCCACTTAAAAATAAGGGCCAGCGCCGCGAGGATGAAAAAGATCAGCGTGTCGTTCATCGTGAAAGTGGTGAGTGATCCGCCGGAGGCGGAACAAGTGACGTGTTGGTTAGACGCTTTCCGTGCCCGGCTTCTCACTCGCGCCGATCGACTCCCGCATCGTGGTGTCGGCCTGGACGTTTTTCATCCGCACGTAATCCATGATTCCGAGATTGCCGGAACGAAAGGCATCGGCCATCGCCTGCGGGACAAGCGACTCGGCTTCCACCACCTTGGCCCGCATCTCCTGGGTCTTGGCGCGCATTTCCTGCTCGACCGCGACGGCGGCGGCGCGGCGCACTTCGGCCTTGGCTTGGGCGACGCGTTTGTCGGCGTCGGCCTGCTCGGTTTGCAGTTTCGCGCCGATGTTGTCGCCGATGTCGACGTCGGCGATGTCGATCGAGAGAATCTCGAAGGCGGTTCCGCTATCGAGCCCCTTGTGCAGCACAAGCTTGGAGATGCGATCCGGATTTTCGAGCACGTCCTTGTAGGTATCGGCCGAGCCGATCGAGGTCACAATCCCCTCGCCCACGCGCGCGATAATCGTTTCCTCAGTCGCGCCGCCGACGAAACGATCGAGATGCGAACGCACCGTGACGCGCGCTTTCACTTTCACGCCGATGCCGTCCTTGGCCACGCCATCAATCGTGGTCCGTCCCATCGCTGCGCTCGGCACGTCGATGATTTTCGGATTGATGCTCGTGCGGACGGCCTCGAGCACGGTCTTGCCCGTGCCCTTGGTCGCGAGATCGATCGCGCAGGCGCGGTTGAAATCGAGGGAGATGCCGGCTTTATCGGCCGCGATGAGGGCAAGGATCACGTGGCTGACATCGCCGCCGGCGAGGTAATGCGCCTCGAGCGGATCGCTCGGGATCTCGATGCCGGCTTTGGAGGCGGTGATGCGGTTATCGACGATGAGGCCGACCGGCACCTTGCGCAGGCGCATGCCGACCATTTTGCCGATGCCAACGGGCGCGTTGGCGATCCGCGCGCGGAGCCAGAGGCCGAAGAAATTAAAGAGCACAATCGCAAGGACGAGGGCGATGACCCCGAGCACTGCGACGCCGAGAAGGTAAAGGGATTCCATGGGAGGAATTTAGGAGAGCGAGGGCAGGGCGGAAAGCGCTATTTGCGCAGTCTCTTCGCCCGGGGAGCGCACGTGACTGGCACGGGGCCATGACATGGGTAACACTCTCCAACGGTACGTGCCCTCCGTTTTTCCCTCTAGAGGAAGGCATTTTTGATTTGGCGAGTCCCCTTAATTCCAGAGGGGAAAAGGGGGTCTCGTCAAAGCAAAAAGGCCGGGGAGCACATCCGCCAATTGCGCTGCTTCTCAGAGGGAAAAGTGTTACCCATGTCATGGCACCGTCCCCTCGCGTGCCTCTTCGGCGCACGAATTCGACGGTCTAGGAAAAGCCGAGGACCGGATGCGGAATGTACGGTTCTTCCAACTTCGCGATCTCGTTAGGCGTGAGTTTCACCTCGAGCGCGGCGACGGCATCCTCGAGATGATTCGGCTTGGACGCGCCCACGATCGGCGACGTCACGGCCGGCCTCTGCAGCATCCAGGCGAGCGCGATCTGGGCGCGCGGGACACCTTTTGCCTCTGCGATTTCCCCGACACGATCGACCACCTTGCGATCGGCCGCGGCGTGTCCCTGATAGAGCGTCTTGCCATATTCATCGGTCTTCGCGCGACCGCCGCCTTCCGCGCCCCACGGCCGCGCGAGGTGGCCACGCGCCAGCGGACTCCACGGGAGCACGCCGATTCCTTCTTCCAGACAGAACGGCAACATCTCCCGCTCCTCTTCGCGGTAGAGCAGGTTGTAGTGCGGCTGCATGGAGATGAAACGCGTCCAGCCGTTGCGCTCCGCGACGTGGAGGGCGTGGCAAAGTTGCCAGGCATACATGGAGGAGGCGCCGATGTAGCGCGCCTTGCCCGCCTGCACGACATCATGCAACGCCGCGAGCGTTTCCTCGATCGGCGTCTCGTAATCCCAGCGATGGATTTGATAAAGATCGACGTAATCCATCCCGAGCCGGCGCAGGCTGTCGTCGATCGCGGTCATGATCGCTTTGCGGGAGAGACCGCCGGTGTTGGGCCGCTCGCGCCATTGAAAGAAGACCTTGGTCGCGACCACCAGCTCATCGCGCTGACCAAGCTCGCGCAAGGCGCGGCCGACGATCTCCTCGCTCGTGCCGCCGGAATAGGCGTTGGCGGTGTCGAAAAAATTAATCCCAAGCTCAAGCGCCTGCTTAAAAAACGGGCGGCTCTGCTCTTCGTTGTAACTCCACGGATGGCTGCCGCGCTCCGGCACTCCGTAGGTCATGCACCCCAGGCAGATGCGAGAAACTTTGAGGCCGGAACGGCCGAGGCGCGTGTATTCCATCGGACATTATCCGCGCGCCGAAACATGACGCCAGCGCCCGGCGCGATAAGTTGTTTCGGCCATGAAATATTTTTCGCTGCTCGATCTTT
>JALYQE010000267.1 GCA_030855965.1 Verrucomicrobiota bacterium
CTTGAACCCCATTCAAGCGCACTACCAAGCTGTGCTACGGCCCGACGGAGGAGATTATTCGTCGTTGCCGAAGGGTTTGCCAAATGATTTTGGCGGTATTGAGAGGGACGCGACCTGTCGCCGCGGCGACCGCACTACCAAGCTCGCCACGGCGAGTCCGTCCTGTGGCGGACTGTGCTACGGCCCGAAACAGCCGCACTAATCGCCGCACCGGTTGCGCTTGCCAAATAAAAACACAGGCGCGACGGAGAAGGACTGCAATGGCCGACCCCGAGAAAAAGTGAAGAAGATCCAAAAGCAGCTCCCGCTTCCGGGCAAGACGACGATCGAGACGCTGACCCGTCCGTTCGAAGAATTCGCCCGCCTCGAGTCGTCGGGCGGCATTCTGCTCATCGGCTGCACGCTGGCTGCCCTGATCTGGGCCAACTCGCCGTGGTCGCACGGTTACTTCGAGCTCTGGCACACCAAGCTGACCGTCGGCTTTGCCAAGGCGACCCTCTCGAAGGAAATCCACTTCTGGATCAACGATGGTCTGATGGCGATTTTCTTTCTCCTCGTCGGCCTCGAGATCAAACGCGAGATGCTAATCGGCGAGCTCGCCTCGCTGCAAAAGGCCGCCCTCCCATTGGTCGCGGCGATCGGCGGCATGCTCCTGCCCGCAGGATTTTATTTTATTTTTAACCAGAGCGGTCCGGGCGCGGCGGGGTGGGGCGTCCCGATGGCGACCGATATCGCTTTCGCCCTCGGGGTGCTGACGCTGCTCGGCGATCGCGTCCCGACGCAGCTCAAGGTTTTCCTCGCGGCTCTGGCCATCGCCGATGACATCGGCGCCGTCCTCGTCATCGCCTTTTTTTACACCGATCAACTGTCCTGGATCAGCCTGTCGATGGCCGGGGCTTTTTTTGTTGCCCTGATCGTGATGAACCGGATCGGTGCGCGGCATCCGCTCATTTACATCATTCTCGGACTTGGCTTGTGGCTGGCCTTCTTGCAATCCGGCATCCACGCCACCGTCGCGGGCGTGCTCCTCGCCCTCACGATCCCCGCTCATCGGCGGATCGACAGCGCGGCCTTCCTCGATCGCAGTGGGAAAATTCTGGAGGAATTTCGGCACGCCGAAGCCTGCGAGGATGAGATCGAGGCGAGCGCGACGCGGAGCGCGGCGTTAAGTTTGCTTGCGACCGACTGCCATTACGCGGAGGCGCCGATGCTCCGCTTCGAGCACGCGCTCGTGCCCTGGATCAAGCATGCCATCATGCCGATCTTCGCCCTCGCCAATGCCGGCGTTTATCTTGGCGGCGACGCTTTTCACGAACTCGTTAGTCCGATCAGCCTCGGAATCATCTGCGGATTGGTGCTGGGGAAACCGATCGGGATCGCCGCCTTCGCCTGGCTGGCGGTGCAGACGCGTCTCGCCGTCCTCCCGACCGGGGTGAATTGGCGCCAGATTCTCGGGGTGGGCATGCTCGGAGGCATCGGCTTCACCATGTCGCTCTTCATTGCCAGCCTCGCTTTTGCCAGCAACACCGAGATCGAAACTTCCAAGATCGGCATTCTCGCCGCCAGCATCGTCTCCGCCCTCGCCGGCACCCTCATCGTTTTCAAGCGCAATCTGCCTAACGACGGAAAGGACGCGGAGTCAGCCCTTCCAGCCGGTCAGGAAAGCGTCAATTAGCTGCGGCAGATCATCGCTGTAACCGCCTTCCAGAATCGCGCCCGCTGGAACCGCGCTCTCCCGCAGCCAGCGGCCGAAGCGCGCGAAATCTTCCCGCTCCAGGCTCATTTGCGTGATCGGATCGCCCGCATAGGCGTCGAAGCCGGCCGACACAAGCAGGAGGTCGGGCTTGAATTCCAAAAGAACGGCAAGGGCGCGTTCGACCGCGGCGCAATGCTCTGCGCGCGGGGCATAGGGCGGCACTGGAAAATTGTGAATGTTGCCTAACGACCGCGTGCCGGTCCCGGGATAGCCCGGAAATTGGTGGATGGAGGCGAACGCGATCCGCGGATGCCCCGCCACGATCGCTTCCGTTCCGTTGCCGTGGTGCGCGTCGAAATCCCAGAGCGCCACCCGGCCCGCGCCCCGCTCCAGGGCGTCGAACGCCGCCACCGCGAGATGGTTGAAATAACAAAAGCCCATCGCCTGGTCGCGGGTCGCGTGATGTCCGGGCGGGCGCATCAGGCTGAAGGCGGGTGTTCCGCCTAACGACGCTTCCGCCACGGCGCAGGCCGCCCCCGTGGCGCGGGCGGCATGGTTGAAAATTTCCGCGAGCGCCGGGGTGTCGGCATCAAAGTCGTGCGGCGTGTCGCGCACCCGCGCGATGTGCCCGGCGCTATGCGCCCGAAGCAGGGCCGTCTCCGACGCTGCCGCCGGTTCCCGCCATTCCCAATCGGGATGCGCCGCGCGCAAAAATTGCGCGCTGTTCAGCACCCGGCCGGGACGTTCCGGGTGTCCCGCCCGGCCGTACTCGGCGCTGCGAGAATCGTGGAAGATAACCACGCGTTATTTCTGGAAGAGCCCGGCGAAATTTTTCCAGTAACGCCAGATCAGGAAGAGGGCGAGGAAGCTGACGAAGATCGCCATCCCCAGCCCCGGCGACATGAAAACGTGGAAAAGCACAATGTTGACGATGATCGGGCAAAGGATGACAAGGCCGAGCGGCACCCAGCCGAGCAGGACGAGCGCGCCGCCCACGATCTGGAGGAGGAATACGACAGGAAAATAGCCGGTTGTACTCAGCGCGGTGCCGAATTGTTTGGCCGCTTCGCCTTCCGGCGGCGGCATCGGGATGAAATGGAGAAACCCGTTCAGTCCGAAGACGACAAAGATCAGCCCAAGCAGAATCCGAGCGATGATGGTGGCGATGCTCATGCTCCCAACCTGCGCCCGGCGACCGGGAAAGACAAAACGAAAAACCCCGGTCTATTTGCCGATCAGGATAAAAATACCTGCGATCAGGGCCAGGATCGGAAGGAGGATTCCCGTGCCGATGCCGGTTAACCCAATGATGCCGACCAGGATGAGGTAAACCGCGAGCAGAATCATTCCG
>JALYQE010000273.1 GCA_030855965.1 Verrucomicrobiota bacterium
CTGGACTCGTTAGGGGATGTCGCCCGCGGCCCTGGATCCGCGGGCGGCTCCCGTTACAGCGCTCCGTGGATGGCGTGGCCGCGCGCTGGGCGGCGTAAACCAGGCGGCGACCTATGCCAGCGTCGCCCCCCGCGGGCTCTCACGGTTTACCCTACCCAATACCCACGTGCTTTCCTGCTGCATGAAGTGTGCCCAACGGTTGCGTTGCTTAAAAAAAGCCACGGAAAGAGTCGTCACCTTGACCTACGCTGCGTCACGTGAAAGCTGCGATTTACCGCGAGTTCAAGGGACCGATCTCGATCGAGATTCTCGCCGACCCCGCGCCGGCGCCGGATGGGGTCGTCGTAGCGGTGAAGGCCAACGGCGTTTGCCGGAGCGATTGGCACGGGTGGATGGGACATGACAGCGACATCACGCTGCCGCATGTGCCCGGGCATGAACTGGCCGGAGTGATCGCCGCCGTCGGCTCGGGGGTGGGCAAATGGAAAGTGGGTGATCGGGTGACCTCACCGTTTGTCTGCGGCTGCGGCACCTGTCCCGAATGTGTCTCGGGAAACCAACAGGTGTGTCCACGACAGGAGCAGCCGGGGTTTACGCATTGGGGTTCGTTTGCGGAATTTGTCGCGCTTCGTTATGCCGATACCAACCTGGTCGCGTTACCCGGCGCGCTCGACTTCACGACAGCGGCGGCACTGGGTTGCCGGTTCGCGACCGCTTACCGCGCGGTGGTCGCGCAAGCCCGCGTCGTCGCGGGCGAATGGCTGGCGGTTCACGGTTGCGGCGGCGTTGGCCTCTCAGCGATCATGATCGCGGCGGCGCGCGGGGTGCAGGTGCTGGCGATCGATATCGATGACGACAAGCTGGCCTTCGCGCGCTCAATCGGCGCCACCGCCACGCTGCGCGCGGATCGAGTGGAGGATATGGCCGGCGCGGTCGCTGACCTAACGAGTGGAGGCGCGCACGCCTCGATCGACGCGGTCGGCGGCGCCCGCCAAATGCGCGCGTCAATTGACAGTCTGCGTCCACTGGGCCGCCACGTGCAGGTGGGCCTGCTCGTGGCCGATGAAAGCGAGCCGGCCGTGCCAATGGCCCGCGTGCTCCGGCACGAGCTCGAGCTTCGCGGCAGTCACGGTTTGCAGGCGCACGTCTATCCCGAGATGCTGGCCGAGATTGCCAGCGGTTTGTTGAACCCGGCAAAGCTGGTGGGACGTGGCGTCGGGCTGGCGGAAGCGCTGGAGTTACTGGTCAGTGAGGAAGCGTTTGCCAGCCCCGGTGTGACGGTGATCGATCGCTTTTAATGCAAAGCGGTTGAGAAGCCTTCACCCTTGAGTGAAGGGGAGGGATCTGTGATTTTCGCCCGGCGGTGGCCCCGCGGATGTTATGCATCTGCCCTCCTCGTTCGTTAGGCAGATTGGCTGGCTTCATTTTTCCGCGCACCGGAGCCGGCGCTCTGCGTGCTCGCGCGGCCGGCGTCGTTGCGGATCCTTTTCACCGGAGCATGAGTGGGAAGCGAAGATCCGGGCTGGGTTCGCGGCGGCCGCGCACGGGATCGCGTTCAAGGATCTTACTCCCGAGAATATCCGCCAATACGAGAGCGTCGCGCTGGCGGGCGCTGTAATCGCCCGACCGGGACGTCCAACGGCTCAACTCAACCAAAGGGGAGCGATGAAATACATGATCAGCTGGTACGAACGTTCGCAGGGTTCCCCGATGGAATATGAGAATGCACAGCCTCGCATCCGTTAGGCGAGGTGGATTGATTAACGGAATCCTTTTGACGCCTCGCGGCCGCCGCCGGAAGTAAAAGGATGCTGGAAGAGAGAATGCGGAAGATTGAGACGCGGATCGCGGAATCCCCGGGACTGCCCGAGGCGGAGCGCGCGCAACTCCTGCAATTAGTCGCGACCCTGCGCGAGGAAGTGGACGCGCTGGCCCGGGGCCGGGCGGAGGAGGCGGATAGCATCACGCACTTTCTCGAGGCCTCGACCCACGAGGCGAGCCGCGCCGAGAAGCAGCCGAAATTGCTCGAGGCGGCGCGACAGGGGCTGACGGCCTCGGTCGAGAATCTCGAGAGTTCGCACCCCAGGCTGTTCGAGACGGTCAATCAGGCGGCGGTTGTCCTCGCGAACATGGGGCTCTGATTTCTCAAACCGCAGAGGGTGCCCGCGGGAGCAAGCCGCCAGGACCGTGGCTCCGCCATTGAAGCCACTACTGTTCAGCCAGTTCGGTTATGCGCCTTCCTACGCTCGGCGCTCTCGGCGCACAGAGTGGTAACGCTGGCGAGGTCTGTTCCGGCGCCCGGTCATAGAATTCAAAACCAGCATGCTGCGCAAACCACTGTCTCTCTGCTTTTTCCTGGCGATTCTTTTTTCCCTGCCGGCCATGCTCGAGGCCACCGCCCTCGCCACACAATTGAATGCGGAACTAAAGCCCAGAATCTGGGAGCTGCGCTGGACGAGGCAGCTCATCGTGGTCACCTCGGACGATTGGAATGCGGTCACCGCCCGCCTCCAGCGTTTCGAACGGAGCAACGACGCGAGTGGCTGGCGAGCGCTCGGGCCGGCGATCGACGTGGTGGTTGGCCGCGGTGGCATGGGCTGGGGGATCGGGCTTCACGGCACGCACTCGGTGCATGGTCCGGTCAAGCGCGAAGGCGATGGCCGTGCGCCGGCGGGCGTTTTCTTCCTGAACACGATTTTTGGTTACGCCAAGGCCTCCGAGGCAGGCATCGCGACGTTCCCTTATCGCGAAGTCACGCCCAGCACCCAGGCAATCGAGGACGAGCAATCGAAGTATTACAATCGCCTGGTCGATTCCGCCCGGATCGACGACCGCGACTGGCACGGTTCCGAGATCATGCTGCGGCCGGACAATCTCTACCGCTGGGGCGTGGTGGTGGAGCACAACTGGAAGGCTTTTCGCGGCGGTGGTTCCTGTATTTTCATGCACATCTGGCGCGGGCCCCAGCACGGCACCGCCGGCTGTACCGCGATGCCGCCGGACGATATGGAAGATATCGTGCGCTGGCTGGATTGGCAGAAACATCCGTTACTGGTGCAGCTGCCGGCCCAGACGTATGATATGATGAAAGATCGCTGGGGGCTTCCCGACCCCGACGAAGACTAAGGCGCCCGGGCGGACAAGGCTCCGTCCTCCGCAAATAGAGGCAGCTATAAACTCAATCGAAACGCTTCGGCAATTTTTCGGCTGGTGCGCCGTGATCAACATTGGCGTCCTGCTTCTCTCCACCATCATGATCACGCTATTCCGTGGAACGGCGATGAAGCTGCATGTGCGCCTGTTTGGACTCCGCGAGGAGGAGATGCCGCGGGAATATTTCCGGTATCTCGCGCGCTACAAGATAGCCACTCTCATCCTCGCGGTGGTGCCTTACCTCGCGCTCAGGATGATGGCCTGAGCGGTTGGCGAAAATTTAAGGTCGCCTCGGCCTGCGCGATCGGGCAGCCTGCTCTTGATGTCGATCACCGGGGGCTGTGACTGCGGGGCGATTCGTTTCCAAGCGGAAGGTCCGCCGCGCTCCCAGGCAAATTGTCACTGCGCGAATTGCCGGCGCGCGGTCGGCGCTCAGGCGGTAGCGTGGATTACGGTTGGGAGTTCCACCTTCGCTTTCGCGCAGGGAACTCCGAAAAGATACCGCACCGAGACCGGAGCCTGGCGAACCTTCTGCGACCAGTGCGGCACCTCGCTCACCTACGAGAACGATTCCCGGCCTAACGAGATCGACATCACCACGGGGAGTCTCGACCGGCCGGATGATTATCCGCCAAACCGGGATGTTTTTCCGGAGGAGAAACTCTCCTGGGTGAAACTGAAATAATTCGTGGCTGACCGATGAGATATATGGTGGTGGAGAAGTTTGCGCCGGGCTGCCAGGAAGCGGTTTACGAGCGCTTTCACCTCCGCGGCCGCATGCTGCCCGAGGGTCTGGTTTACCTCGACAGCTGGCTGGAGAAAGACGGGAATCGTTGTTTCCAGTTGATGGAAACGAGTTCTCCGGCGCTCTTCGCCGAGTGGATCAAGGAGTGGCGCGACCTGGTCTCGTTCGAGATGATCGCACTCGGGCCGCCGCCGTCGCGACGCGCCTAACGAGGGGCGTGAATGTGATCGCCGACGATTGTGAGGCAGAGCAGGGTTAACGGACAGGATGGCAGACAAGAAACCAAGCAGATCAAAAGCGCCTGAAGTCTGCCCGGTCTGCGGAGAGGATGTGCCGCGGGGCGCGGTCGCCTGTCCGGAGTGTGGGGCGGATCACAATTCCGGCTGGCGGGAGGAGGCCGAGAGTTACGAAGTCGCGTGGCCGGACGAGGACTTCAATTACGATGAGTTTGTCGAGAAGGAGTTCGGGTCATCCCCCAAACCAGCGGCGATCAAGATGGTTTGGTGGATAACTGCCATCATCGTGATCGTGGTCTTCGCTGCAATCTATCTCTATGCGCATTAAATGGACTCGGTATCCATTCGCGCGCATGCGCGTTAACGGTAAACCGTGGCCGGCTCCGGGCCCGCGAGCAGTGCCTGGAAGCGCGGATCGTTGCGCAGCGGATCCCATTCCCAGCTCAGACGCAGCCGCGCGAGATTGATCTCGTCGGCGGCGGGCGTGGTGAGGAGTTGAGAGACTAACGAGACGGCCTCATCGACTTCGCCGGTCTGAGCGTAAACAAAAGCCAGTCGCGCGCGGTAGAGGGGACCGGCGACGGCGTCCTTGCTCTCGGGGCAGAGCTCGACGGCGCGGCGCGCTTCCCGGAGCGCGTCCTCTTTTTGCCCGAGCAGGGCGTTGAGCCTGCCTAACAAGGAATGAAAGGTCGGATCGTTGGGAGATTCGCGCGCTTTGCTCTCGTAGAGCGGTTTTATTTCTTCGAGGAAGGCGCGGGCCCGTTCCCGATCGCCCTGGGCGACGGCAATGCAGGCCCGGTACCAAGGGGCCGGCGCGAAAGCGGTAAATTCCTCCAGCGAACGATCGGGCACGATCGTTTCCGCGGCCGCAAAATCGCGCGCCAACATCGCGAATTCCCATCGGGCGTGGTTCACTGCAGGCTTGTTCTTGAGCGTATCCG
>JALYQE010000283.1 GCA_030855965.1 Verrucomicrobiota bacterium
GACTGGCAGGCGTTGCGAATGGCCATGATTTCGGCGTGCGCGGTCGGATCGAACAGAGTCGTAACCTGGTTGCAGCCCCGCCCCACAATCTGCCCATTGCAGACCACGACCGCGCCGAAGGGGCCGCCGTCGCGCTGGTTCATCCCGGCTCGGCCTAACGAGATCGCTTCATCCATGAACTGGACGCCTGTGCTCCGGTTTTCTTTGCTCACAGGCCCCCCAGGGCCTGGTCGAGGACTTCGAGGATGAAATCGGCGTCCTGCTGATGAATGCACATCGGAGGCGAGAAACGGATGGTTTGTCCCTGCAGCCCGCCCTTGCCTAACAACAGGCCGAGGTCGCGGCAGGTCTCGAGGGCGTGGGCGCATTCTCCCTTGGCCGGCTCCTTGGTGGCGCGGTCTTTGACCAGCTCGATCCCGAGCATGAGGCCTTTGCCGCGCGCGTCGCCGATGATGTTGTGCTTTTCCTTCAGCCGCTGCAGGCCGGCGCTGAGGTACTGGCCCATGGCGAGGGAGTTGGCCTGCAATTTTTCGCGCTCGATCACTTCGAGGACGGCTTTGCCCTGGGCGGAGACGACCGGGTTGCCGCCGAAGGTGTTGAAATGAATCCGCTGCGAAAGGGCGGCGGCGATCTTGGGCGTGGTCACGACCGCGCCTAACGGGCAGCCGTTGCCGATGCCTTTGGCCATGCAGACGATGTCGGGCAGGACGCCCTGGGTTTCGAAGCCCCAGTAATGCGTGCCGGTGCGGCCGAAGCCGGATTGCACTTCATCAGCGATGCAGACGCCGCCCGCGGCGCGGACGTGCTCGTAGGTGTGCCTGAGGTAGCCGTCGGGGAAGACGATGCAGCCGCCCACACCCTGGATCGACTCGGCGATGAAGCCGGCGATCTGGCCCGGGGTAGCGTAGTCGATGAGGTTCTTGACGTCGGCGGCGTAGTTTTTGCCGGCGTCGGGATTGTCGTGGCCCCAGATGCCGCGATAGGGATCGGGCGTGATGGAGTGATGGACGCCGAAGCTTTGCGGGACGTTGTATTTCCAGGTGGAATGCGCGGTCAGGCCCATGCCGGAAGCGTTGCCGCCGTGGTAGGCGTTGCGGAGCGCGATCATGTCGTAGTTGCCGGTGAACGCGCGCGCCATCAGCATCGCGAGATCGTTCGCTTCCGAGCCGGAATTGACGAAGTAGCAGACCTTGAGGTCGCCCGGCATCTTGGAGGCCATCTTCTCGGCGTACTCGGCGATGTTCGGGTGCAGATAGATCGTGGTCGAATGCTGGAGCAGCTCGTTTTGTTTCCGGGCGGCTTCCACGACGCCGGGATGACAATGCCCGACGCTGATCGTGACAATGCCGCCGAGGGCGTCGAGGTAACGCCGGCCGCTCTCGTCCCAAACGTATTGCATTTTGCCTTCCACGAGGGTGAGCGGCTTTTTGTAGTAGAGGAAGATGCCCGGGTTCAGGAATTCCTTGCGCAGGCGGAGGATCTCGTCGGGCGACGGGCCGGTGTAGGGCTGCGGTTTGTGGTCGAAGGGCGGCAGTTCAGGTTTTTGCATAAAGGTAGAGTCGTTAGGCGCGGTCGGGTGCGATCTTTCGTCCCACGAGGTAGAAGACGAAGGCGAGGGCGAAGCCGACGAACCATGCGTAATTGTAGGTGGAAAGAAAGATGGGCGCGACGGAAGTCTGCGGCAGGACTTTGATGGTGACGAGGAAGCCCGGGATATTTGGCAAGACCGCCAGAACAAGAGCCGTGATCGCGACACCGCTGAAGCCACCGCTGTAGCGATAGCGGCCGTTTGGATCGTAGAGGGCGTTGACGTCGAGCTGGCGCCGCCGGTAGACGAAATAATCCGCGATCATGATTCCGCCGATGGGGCCTAACAATGCGCTGTAACCGATCAGCCAGGTGAAAATGTAACCGCTTGGGTCGGCGTAGAGTTTCCAGGGAAACATGAGGATGCCGATGATGCCGGTGAGGATGCCGCCGGTTCTGAAGGAGATCAGGCGCGGCGCGAGATTGGCGAAATCGTTTGCGGGCGAGACGACGTTGGCGGCGATGTTGGTCGAGAGGGTGGCGATGGTGAGGGTGATGAGGGCGAGGACCGCGAGGATGGGGCTGTCGAAGCGCTGCATCAATTGCACCGGGTCCCAGATCGCTTTTCCGAAGACGATCACGGTCGCGCTGGTCACGGCTACGCCGATGAATGCATAGAAGGTCATCGATAGCGGGAGCCCGAGCGCCTGGCCCACGACCTGGTCGCGCTGTGTTTTCGCGAAGCGCGAGAAGTCCGGGATGTTGAGCGAGAGCGTGGCCCAATAGCCGACCATCGCGGTCAGGCCGGCGGCGAAGACGGGGAGGAATTCGGCGGATGATTGGAATTTCGAAGGCTGGGCGAAGATCGGTCCCCAGCCCTTGGCCGAGACCACCGCCCAGACGAGCAGGCCGACTCCGGTAAGGATCAAAAAGGGCGCGGCGAAAATCTCGAGCCACTTGATCGAATTCATTCCCCTAACGATGACGAAAATATTGATCGCCCAGAAAACGAGGAAGCAGAAAAACTCGCCGCCCGAGATGCCGATGACGGGCAGGGCGGTCTTCAACGCCGGGTTAAACCCGAACACAATCGCAGCCATGGCGTAGATGGCCGCGCCGCCGATCCAGGTCTGGATGCCGAACCAGCCGCAGGCGACGAGCGCGCGCATGAGGGCGGGGATGTTGGAGCCGAGGGTGCCGAAGGAGGCGCGGATGAGGACAGGGAAAGGGATACCGTAGGCCGTGCCGGGATGGGAGTTGAGGAGGATGGGGATCAGGACGATCGTGTTCCCGAGGGCGACCGTGAAAAGCGCCTGCCCCCAGCTCATGCCCGCGGCCATCAGGCCGGCCGAGAGCATGTAGGTCGGGATGCAGTGCGCCATGCTGATCCACAGCGCCGCGTAGTTGTAGGTCGTCCAGTTGCGCCGCGCCACCGGCACCGGCGCAAGGTCTTCGTTGTAGAGCGCGCTGCGCTCGACGCGCGACGTGTCGAGCAGCTCGACGCGGCCGTCAGGATGTTCTATTTGCTTCGCGTCGATCATGGCTTCGCAGTTTCATGTTTTACGTTTTCAGTTTTAGGTTCGGTTTTACGTCCGGTTTTACGTCCGGTGTTTGAGTTCCAGTCTCGGTTGGTTCTCCGTTCTGGTTGAACCCAAAACTCTCCACGTAAAACTGAAAACTAAAAACGTCAAACCGTCGGAGTTTACAGGCCCTCAGGCGCCTGGCTTGGACTGCGCGTCAGGAAACGGCCGGCCCCCTTGCGGCCGACGAACGTCTCGCCATCGATGACGACGTTGCCGTTGCAGATGACGAACGTCGGTGCGCCCTGCACCGTGCGGCCCTCGTACGGGTTGTAGTCGACCTTCATGTGC
>JALYQE010000293.1 GCA_030855965.1 Verrucomicrobiota bacterium
CGATCCTGGCGCCGTGGTGGCTCGCGCCCGCGACCGCTTATTGGTCGGGCCAGCCGGTCGTGGCCGGCAGCTCGCATGAAAGTCTGCCCGGGATCGTCGCGAGCGCGCGCTTTTTTCTCGCGACCGCGCCGGAGGAAGCGGCGGAAATTCTTCGCCAGCGCAAGGTGAAATGGGTCCTGAGCGATGAGGGCGAACGGGTGGCGACGAATTCAGCCGCGATCCTCGGGCGGCCCGTACCGGCGGGGGCGCTCGGATTCAAATTGGAGCGGACGCCGTCCCAGGTGCCGTTTTTTCTCCGGTTTACCGGCAAAAACGGCAGTGCCGTGCTCTATGAAGTGCGCGATCTGCCCGGAAAATGAGGACTTTACGGCAGCGCAACGTTGACACAGCCCCCGCAGGCTCCTAAGTATGCTGCGTGCTAAAGAAATTCATCCCGCAAAGGCCCGCGCCCTCGGGCGAAACTTCATCGCCCGGCCCGAGTTTTGCTGAGGAGAGCCCTGTTTCTTCTTTTCAAGACGAAACACCCAAACAATCAAACATGACCGAGCAAAAATATATGGCCGAACACACTGGCAAAGATGTCCTCTCGAAAGATGTCGAGATCAAAGGAAGCATTAAATTTCAAAAGGAGCTGATGATCGACGGCAAAGTCGAGGGCGAGATCAATTCGGATGGCGTGCTGACGATCGGGGAAAACGCCGACATTCGCGGCGAAATCAAAACCAAGTCGATCACCGTCTACGGCAAAGTCCACGGCAACATCACGGTCGGCGAACGCTGCGAACTCAAATCGCGCTGCACCTTGCAGGGCGATCTGAAAGCGGCTCGTCTCGTGATCGAAGAAGGCGCGACCTTCATCGGCAAGTCCGAAGTGACCAGCGGCAAGGTGGCGGCCAACTCGACCACCGGGTCGAGCCGTCCCGAGATCGTGCGGACTGAAGAGACTCCGGCACCGGCCAAGCCGGCCTTTGCTGGTCGTTCCTAGCGCGAGCCGGCGGCACATCTGTGGCCAAGTCGCCTCCCAAGATCAGTGTGGAGTGTCCACACTGCGGCTTCAAACAGATGGAGTATGCCGCGGCCCGGAACACGCTCTGCCGGCAGTGCGGCAAACATTTCGTCGTCGCCGCGTCCGAACGTACGGAAGCGCCCAAAGCGGCCCTCGAACTGGGCGGCGTCGTCGACCGCCCGTCGTTGCTCCAGCGTCTCGAGGGAATGTGGAATCGGCCGCGCATCACCTCGGTCACGTGTTTCGATTGCGGCACGATTCAGGAATTGAACAGCGCCGCCAGCTCCACCATCTGCCCGGCCTGCAGCGTCCACATGGACGTGCGCGATTATAAGATTAACACCGCCTTCAGCCGCGCCATTCGCACCCACGGCCAGGTCCACGTTACCTCGGCGGGTGATCTCAGCAGCAGCAGCGTCCTTTGTCGTTCCGCCATCAT
Organism: Verrucomicrobiota bacterium; assembly: GCA_030855965.1. Lineage (GTDB taxonomy): Bacteria > Verrucomicrobiota > Verrucomicrobiia > Chthoniobacterales > UBA10450 > Palsa-1392. The sequence goes on from JALYQE010000293.1 coordinate 1,446, forward strand.
CGATGGCAAACTGCGCGGCAGCCTGCAATGCTCCGGAAAAGTGGAATTTCGCGCGCCGGCCAAGGTGCAGGGAAAGGTTTCCGCACCCGAGGTGATCATCGGGAAAAAAGCGGACGTGCAATTTTTCCGCCGGCTCCAGGTCGGTTCGATCGAGATCCGGGGCAAAATGTCGGGCGAAATCGTGGCCGAAACCGTCGTCACCATTCGCAGCACGGGATCGCTCGACGGCAATGTCGTCGCCCGCTCGATCAACGTCGAAAAGGGGGGCACCTTCACGGGTGAGCTCGTCATTGGCGAGAAGAATTTGGAACAGGCGGAGTTGATCCCGGGAGTGGAGGAATTGACGAAACCGCGCGCCACCGCGAAATCACGCCCGCCGCCGCACCCCTTCGGTTTGCCGGCCACTTCCTAGGCTTGCAGCTGATGGAAAAACTGCGTCCGCGCAGTCCTTACGAGCGTCTCGGAGGCTACGTCCACCTCCCGCGCCTGATCGACAAGGCGCGTCTGCATCGCCAGGGTTTGCTCGACGGCTACAATTACAAAACGGTCGGCTTCGACAAACATCTCCTCGCCTTCCTCAAGCTCGAGCCCGACGCTTTTGAAAAAGCGGCGAACGAGATCGAAGACGACAGCGCCATTCTCACCTGGGTGCGCGCAAACGGCCAAGGGCACACGCCGGAAGAAATTGCGCGCTGGAACGAGGCGATGATCTCACGTCATCCCGACACCGCGGAAAAAAAAGCGCGTTTCGTCAATTTCCTGAAAGAAGCGGGCGGTGCCGGCCGGAAAGATATCCGCACCTACTTCGACCTCATCGAATTCGACGAAGGCCGGCTGCAATAATGTGGGGGGCTTTTGTGCCCGCGACGGCAGCCACAACGGATCGGGGCGCAAAGGCCCTGCCCCTCCCACGTTAGACAAACTCGGCGAAAATCTGGTTCGCCTCTTCGAGTGTTTCCTTGCTCCCGATGTCGTACCACGTCCCTTTGATCTGGTAGGTCTTTACCGGGCGACGGGTGTAGAGCCACTGGATGAAACGCCCCGGCTGATCCGGATTATTTCCCGCCACGATGTAGGTGGTGAAAAGTTCGAGCGTCTCGGCCGCAAAATAGTAAAGCGCGATGCCGGTGAGAGTCGTTTCCGGTTTTTCCGGCTTCTCTTCGAAGTGCGTGATGATGCCTTCCTCGTCGGTCTTGATCGCGGAATACTTTTTCATCGCCTCGAGATCGCCTACGTCGTAGGTCGCCAGTGTCGCGGCTGAGCCTTGCGCCGCGGCGACGAAATCGACCAGCGATTCGCTGAAAAGATTGTCCCCCGCAACCACGAGAAGGGGTTCCCCGGCGAGCTCCTCGCGCGACAGCACCAACCGAATGTCGCCGATCGCGCCCAGCTTATCGGCGTCGCTGCGCGAGCCGTCGTTCACGATCTTGAACTTCACCTTGGGCTGCGCTTTGCCGTAGCCGTCGGCCCATTCCTGGAAATCGTTGGCGAACTTGTCGTTCGTCACCACATAGACCGTCCCGAGGTCGGGAATGGCGGAGAGGTTGTCTATCACCCACTCGATCATCGGCTTGCCCGCCACTTCGAGGAGTGGTTTCGCTTTCGTCAGGGTGAGGGGATAAAGGCGAGTGGCGTAGCCGGCGGCAAGGATCAAAACATTCATAACAATTTTCGGATGTGGAAGGTAGACGCGAGGGACATTTTCGCCAAGCCCTGATTGCGTGCCGTCGTTAGGCGCGCGCCGGGAGCGCAGCCGCGGTCAATTCTGTCTGCAGGAGACTGATCCGCCGGGCGTCGGTGATTTTTCCCCGGGTCTGGGCGTCGGTCACATAAAAGGTGTCAATCGCCGCGCCCTTCTCCGTGTTGATGCGCGCGAGCGCGATGTAAACGTTGTTGCGTGCCAGGCAGGCGACGAGGTCGTGGAGCAGGCCGAGCCGGTCCGGCGTTTCCACCTGGATCAGGGTCGAGGCGGGGTGGCTCTTGTTTTCGATCATGATGCGGGTGGGAAAATCGATTTCCTGGGAGCGCTTGGCGCCTTTGCGGCGAACGGTTGCGAGGAGCGGGGTCATGTCGAACCTCTCGCCCTCCAGCGCGATGCGCAGGACCGACTCCACGATCGCGATTTCGTGCGGGTCTGTCACCGGGCCGAGCTTCGTGTTGCAGACGCGGAAGACATTGAGCACGAGGTTATCGCCGCGCACAAAAATATCGGCGCTCAGGATATTGACCGACGCGACGGCGAAAGCGCCCGCGATGCTGGCGAGCAACTGCAGTCGGTCCCAAGTGCAGATGGAGACGACGCTATGACCCTGCTCGGGCTGCGCTTCCCAGCGTAGTGCGGGGACGAAGGCGGGTTCGTCGCTGAGGTAAAGGCCGCGCCAGAAACCGCGGAAGAGATCGAGATGCGCGACGATTTCGTCGACGTCAAAAGCCCGGAAATAATGGTCGGGCATGTAATCGAAGTGGGCCTCGATCTCGTCCGCAAAATCCGGCACGAGATTGCCCGCGACCGCGTCGCGCAAGCGATCGCGCTCGATTTTCATCTGCGAAATGAACCCTTCCTGGTCCTGCAAATAGCGCGCCGTTGCGTGGTAGAGATGCCAGACGAGCAGCTCTTTCCAATCCGACCAGTCATCGCTCGTGCCCTGCCCGTCGGCCAGGGTGAGCAACATGAGCGCGTCGAGATTGGCCTGTGATTTCACGATGCTGGCAAATTCAATCACAGTCGCCGGATCGTCGACGTTTCGGCGCTGCGCCATGTTGGAGAGAGTGACGTGATGATCGACGAGCAGGATGATCGCCCGGCGCTGCTCGGGCAGAAGCTGGAGACGCGCCGCCACGCCCTGGGCGAAGAGCGCGCTCGCCTCCGAATGCGGCCGGGCCCCGACGCCTTTGCCCGTGTCGTGCATGAGGAGCGCGAGATAAAGAACGTAGGGATCGGGCAGCGCCGCGAAAAGCTCCTGGTAGGGCTGCAGTTTCGGTTCGTTAGTCTGGCAGAGCGCGTCGAGCTTCTCGAGGCAGACCAGGGTGTGCTCGTCCGCCGTGTAACGATGGAAATATTCATGCTGCACAAGGCAGGTGAGGGGACCGAATTCCGGCAGATAACGCCCGAGAAAATCGACCTCGTGCATCATGCGCAGGATGCGCGCGACCTTTCCCTTGCGCCGCAAAATGCGCGCGAAAATCTCGCGCGGCGCCTTGCCGTAACGAAATTCGCGCGTCACGGAACGCAGGCGGCGACTGAGGAGATCGGTGAGTTCCGGGCTCAGCTCCAGCTCACGTTCCTGCGCGTGTTCGAACGCCTTCATCAGCTGCTCCGGTTCCCGGGCGAAAAGTTGCGGATCGCTCACGTGTAGCTGCCCGCTGCGGCTGAAGAAATTCTCAAAGTGTTCCTCGGGCGCTCCCCGCTGCGGCAGGAGGGGAAAGAAAAGCCGGCGCGTGGTCGTCGCCGTCCCGGTCGCGAAGCGCTCGGTCAGGCGCTCGGTGATGCGAAAGATGTTCCGGGTGTGCTCGTAGTAATCCTTCATGAACTCCTCGCTCCGCGCGATCGGCGTTTTCCCCGCGTAGCCGAGGCGACGCGCAATCTCCGATTGCTGGGTGAGATGCAGGACGTCCGTCGCGCGCTCGTTCGTGTAGTGCAGCTGGGTCCGGACCCGGAGGAGAAAATCGTAGGCCACATCGATCCGGCGCCGGTCGCTCCCGCTCAACCAATCCTTGCCCACGAGGTGCGTCGTCGTTAGGGCGCCTTCCTTGAAATAGGTCATCCAGAGAAGATTCTGGTAGTCGCGCAACCCGCCGCAGCCGCGCTTCACGTTCGGCTCCTGCAGGTAGACGTTGTTCGCAAATTTCTCGTGCCGCTGCGCCTGGTCTTCCATCCGCGCCCGGATGTATTCCTTCTCGTGGCCCTGCACACACTGCTTGCGGAACTGGGCACGGAAACTTTGGAAAAGTTCTTTGTTCCCGGTCAGGTGCCGCGCTTCAAGCATCGCCGTCTTGGTCAGCATTTCGCCGTTGGCCTGCGCGATGGCCTCGCGGACGGAGCGAGTCGAGTGCCCGACCTTGAAACCGATATCCCAAAGAAAATACAGCACCTGCTCGACGATTTCCTTGAGGGAATCCGGCACCTCTTTCCCGAGATGCGGATGGAGGAACATGACATCGACATCGCTCCCCGGATTGAGTTCGCCGCGCCCGTACCCGCCGAGCGCGACCAGGCTCACTGGAACGATCGGCCGGGCCTGCTTCTCCTGCGCCGAGGCGGTCGCAGAGGTAAAAAGATGGCGCAGGATGACGTCGATGAGAGAAGCGCGGCTGGCGCAGACTTCGCGGCCGCCGCCGCCCGCCTGGTGCCGCAGGCGGAGGCGATGGTTTTCGAGCTTGAGAAACTTCTGGTAGAGCGCGAGGAGATGGCTCGACCTGGCTTTGGGCGTCGACCCGAGCTCGCGCCGCGCGTGTTCCAGCACTTTTTCCTGAGGATCAGGCACGAAGGAATCTAGGTTCGAAATCCGAAACCCAAAATCCGAAACAAAACCGAAGGCTCAAGGGCGCGGAAAACAGGGCACCGTTTCTCTCCGGTCGTTTTGAATTTTCAGAGCTGGATTTCGTAGCGCCGCATCTTGTTGTAGAGCGTGGGCCGTTGAATCCCGAGCAACTCGGCAGCTTTCTTCTTGTTCCCATGGGTCTGGGCGAGGGCGTCGAGAATCGCGTTGCGCTCCATGTCGCAGAGGCTCCGCGCCGAGCCGCTCGACTGGCTGGCGACCGCGGCGCGCTCCGTTTTTTGCAGCGCGACCGGCAGGCGCACTTCGGCGGGCAGTTCCTTGACCGTGATCTGCCCCTGGCGCGCGAGCACGACTGCGTACTCGATCGCGTTTTGCAGTTCCCGCACGTTGCCGGGCCAGCCGTAGTCGAGCAGTTTTTGGAAAGCCTCCGGCTCGATCGTCGGTTCTGCTTTGCCCAGTTGCTGCGCGAAGGTCCGGACGAAACTGGCGACCAGCGGCGGGATATCCTCTTTCCGTTCGCGCAGCGGCGGCAGCTCGATCTGGAAAGTATTGAGCCGGTAATAAAGATCCGAGCGCAGCCGATTTTCGGCCAGGGCCTGCTGGATCGGGCGATTAGTCGCGGCCACGACGCGGAAATTTGCTTTCAAGGTTTTGGTGCTGCCTAACGGACGGAATTCCCGCTCCTGCAGAACGCGCAGGAAACGCGTCTGGAGGTCGGCCGGCATCTCGGAAATCTCGTCGAGGAAGAGCGTGCTCCCGTCGGCCTCCGCGATCATGCCGCGAAAGTCGTTCGTCGCCCCGGTGAAGGCGCCCTTCATGTAGCCGAAGAGTTCGCCCTCGATCATCGTCTGCGGAAAGGCGGCGCAATTCAATTTCACCATCGGTTTTTCCGCCCGCCGGCTCCGGCTGTGAATGACATTCGCGATCACTTCCTTGCCCACGCCGCTCTCGCCCGTGATGAGGACGTTGGCTTCGGACGGCGCCATCGCCGAGATGAGCTCGTCGATCTGCTGCATCACCTTGCTCTTGAAAATCGGGGCGAGCCGCGTCTCGGCTTGGGCCAGACGTTGCTTCAGGTTCTGCGTCGTTTGGCGCAGCTCGAGCGTTTCGCGCAGAAGCGATTGTTTCTCGAGCGCTTTCTCGACCAGGCTGAGCAGCTCCTCCGGCGCGTACGGTTTGCTAATGAAATGGTAAGCGCCGCGCTTGATCGACTCGATCGCGTTATTCAGGGAATCGTGTGCGGTTAGAATGATGACCAGCGTCTCGGGATGCTCGGCCTTGATTTGCTCGAGCATTTGCAATCCGTCCGCGTCCGGCAACTGCAGGTCGAGCAAGACAAGCGCGTGCGATTTACTCTGGAGCAGTCGAAACCCGGTCGCAGCGTTGGCGGCCACATCGGACTGGTAACCGTGCCGGCCCAGCAACGCTTCCAGCGTCATCAGGATCGGACGCTCGTCGTCGATGATCAGGATGCGTCGGTTATCCGAGGTCATGGATATCTCCAGCTGGAGCGGCGGCCCGGGCCGGCTCAGGAAATGAGAAGCGGGAGGGAGACGGTCGTGACCAGGGTCGAAGTGGTCGGATTAAATTCAGCGCGGAGCTTGCCATGGTGCGCTTCAAAAATACCCCGGGCACGGTAGAGGCCAAGACCATAATGACCGCTCCGCAGACGCGCGAGGGGCCGGCCCCCCCAGTTTTCCGTCGTCCCCTCGAACTTTGCCTTCGGTTCACGCAGCACAAATTCGACCGATTCGCCCTCGCACCGCGCCTCGAAAACCAGGGCGCCTTCCCCGCGGCCATGCATGGCGGCATTCGTCAACAGCTCGAGAAACGCTTCCTGCAGGAGGTGGGGATCGATTTCGAGAGCTTCCTCGCCTAACGAAACATGCCACTCCACCTCCGCCGCCAGCTCCGGCTTTTCCATCCCCGCCTTGGCCCGCAGATCCTCAACAAATTCCGTCGCGAGATAGCGCATCGTCGTCGGCCGGATCCGGGCCAGCAGGGCGGAAAGCCGCTGCATGTGTGCGTTCATTTCGCCCGTCATTTCGCGCAGGCGCCCGATCTCGCCCTTGGCTTCGGGCGCGGCCGCGATCTCGCTCAGGTAGGCCGCCTGCAGCTCGACGGCGTTGAGATGATTCCGGAGATCGTGACTCAACTGGCCGACGAATTTCGTCAGCTCCTTCCAGGTAATATTTGGCTCAGCTTGCAATTTGAAAGGCCGATCGCGTCGCTTCGTGCGAAGGCGAAGCGAATGTAGACGAGGAGGCGGAGCGCGCTACCCGATCCGCCAAAATTTTTCGTTCCCGGGCTCCCCGCCGTTCGACTCGATTTTCGGATCGTTCGCCGCGAGGTGCCGCAGGACGTGATAGACATCCTCCGGGTCGGCATCGATCGCATGCGCGATCGCTTCCGCGGTTTGCCCTGAGTTCGAAAGTTTCGACAGGATTTTGGGCTGCAGTTGGAGGATGCGCGTGGCTGCCTTCTTGCCCGCTTCCACGCCGGGCTGATGGTAGGCGTTGACGTTCACGAGCGACGCGTAGAACCCGACGGCGCGTTCGTAGAGCGCGATGAGCGCGCCGACATGGAAGGCGTCCACTTCGGGAATGCTGAGGGTGATGGAGTCGCGTTTGCCTTCGTAGAGCGCGGCGCGCGTCCCGCGCAGAAACCCCTGCAGGTAATCGCCGCTGGTCACGCCCTCCTCGACTTCGAAACGCGCGGTCACACGGTCTTTGCGCACTTCGATGAAAGTGGCGAAAAAGTTCGGCACGCCGTCGCGCAATTGCTGCACATAGGCATGCTGGTCGGTCGAGCCTTTGTTGCCGTAAACCGCGATTCCCTGGTGCACCACCTTGCCGTCGAGATCCTTTTCTTTGCCTAACGACTCCATCACGAGCTGCTGCAGATATTTGCTGAAAAGTGCGAGCCGGTCCTTGTAGGGCAGAATGACCATGTCCTTCTTCCCCTCGCCGTCCCCGGCGTAGAACCACATCAGGGCGAGAAGCATGGCGGCGTTGTCCTCGGATTGCGGGACGCGCGTATGAGCATCCATTGCGGCGGCGCCGGCGAGGAGCGCGGCCGTGTCGAGCCCTTGCAGCGCCGCCGGCAGGAGCCCGACCGCGCTCATGACCGAGGTGCGGCCGCCGATCCAATCGAACATCGGAAAACGCGCGAGCCAGCCGCTCTTCTCCGCGTATCGATCCAGCTCGCTGCCGGCGCCAGTGACCGCGACCGCCTGTTTGCCGAAATCCAGGCCCGCATTTTCGAAGCGCGCCTGAGCTTCGAGCATGCCGTTGCGCGTCTCCTTCGTCCCGCCGGATTTCGAAATGACGACCACCAACGTTTGCCGAAAGCCGTCGCCGATCTTCGCGAAGACGCGGTCGAAGCCGTCCGGATCGGTGTTGTCGAAGAAGAAAATTTCCATCTGGTCGCGAGCTGAGCCGAGGGCATCGGCGATGAACTGTGGCCCCAGCGCCGAGCCGCCGATCCCTATGAGCAAAACGCGCTCGAACGGTTTTCCACCCGCCGCCGCGATCCGGCCGACATGCACGTCGGAGGCAAACTTCTGAATGCGCGCGTTTGTCTCCTCGACCTCGGTGCGGAGCTGGTCGTTAGGCGCGAGTTGCGGGTCGCGCAGCCAGTAATGGCCGACCATGCGGTTCTCGTCCGGGTTGGCGATCCCGCCGCTCTCGAGCTCGCGCATGGCGGAGATCGCCTTGGTCACCTCCGGCTCCATTGTTTCGACGAAGCCGTCTGGGAAACGCATCCGGCTGATATCGAGCGAAAACCCGAGGTCGTCGTAGCGCAGGTAATAGCTTTGAAAGCGCTGCCAGAGAGATTGGTTGGCCATGCGGGAAGCTAGCCGACGATTGAATTGCAGGGCAAGCGCTCCGCAATGTGGGAGGGGCCTTTGCGCCCCGATCGCCATTCGTTGCGATGCGTGAACTGATCGGGGCGCAAA
>JALYQE010000304.1 GCA_030855965.1 Verrucomicrobiota bacterium
ACGGTAGCGTGACCTGCCCGTCGTGAAAGTAGAGTGCGTAATCCGACTCCAGCCGGGCATTCCAGATATAAGTGCCGCAGAGAATGGCGTAACGAGAGGGATCGCAGACGCTGCTGATCGCGTGGGCGTCGGTGAAACGCACGCTCTCCGCCGCGAGCTGGTCCATCCGCGGCGTCTTGATCTTAGTGGCTCCGTAGCAGCTGGGATCGCCGAATCCGAGATCGTCCGCCACCAACAGCACGATGTTCAGCTTGGTCTCCCCCGCAGCGGCACCAGGCAGACCAAGCAGTGCCAGTGCGAAAAAGCCGATGCCGAGCCTGTTCATCATTTGCACGCTCATGGACGCTGTGAATTTTCCAAACGAATTCTCGGGTCTCGAATCCTTCAGCCGACGGCTCAGAACAGGTTCATTTGCGGCTTCGCCGACTCCGGTGAAGAGGCCCGCTTCCGCCTCCGCTTGACCGGCGCGGTCTCGACATCGGTGGCGCCGTTTCCTTTCTCGAGATGGGACAAGATATCCTTTGCGCGATTGAGGATTTCCGACGGCAGTCCCGCCAGGCGCGCGACCTGGATGCCGTAACTCTTGTCCGCGCCGCCGGGGACGATTTTGCGCAGGAAAATGATCTGCTCGTTCCATTCGCGGACCGCGACATTGAAGTTGCAGACTCCGCTACGCTCCTCGGCCAGCTTCGTGAGTTCGTGATAATGCGTGGCGAAGAGAGTGCGCGCCTTGATTTTGTCGTGCAGGAACTCCGCTACGCTCCAGGCAATCGAGAGGCCGTCGAAGGTGGAGGTACCACGGCCGATTTCGTCGAGGATGATAAGGCTGCGCTCGGTGGCGTTATTCACGATGTTGGCCGTTTCGTTCATCTCCACCATGAAGGTGGACTGGCCGCGCGAGAGGTCGTCGTTCGCGCCGACCCGGGTGAAAATGCGGTCGACGAGGCCGATCTCCGCCTTGGCCGCGGGGACGAAGCTGCCGATCTGCGCCATCAGAACGATCAGCGCGACCTGCCGGATGTAGGTGGATTTACCGGCCATGTTCGGTCCGGTGATAATGGCGAGGCGAAGTTTCTCGCCGTCGAGATCGGTGTCGTTAGGCACAAACTTTTCTTCGGCCAGGTTTTGATCGAGCACCGGGTGGCGCGCATCTTTCAGGCAGAGTCGAAGCGAGGTGTCGAGTTCCGGCCGACAATAATGAAAGAGCCGCGCGGTCTCGGCTAGCGCGCAGATAACGTCGAGGGTGGCGATTGCGGCGGCGGTCTGTTGTATCGGCGCCAGCTTGCCCAGGGTCTCGTCGCGCAGAGTCTGGAAAAGCTGATACTCCAAATGCCGCGCGCGCTCATCGGCGCCGAGGACCTTCGCTTCCATTTCTTTCAGTTCCGGGGTGATGAAACGCTCGCCGCCCACAGTAGTTTGCTTGCGCGTGTAGTGGGGCGGCACGCTGGCGAGATTCGATTTCGTGATCTCGATGAAATATCCGAAGACGGAATTGAAGCGCACCTTGAGCGATTTGATCCCGGTGCTGGCGATTTCTCGTTCCTGCAGCTCGGTGATCCAGCTCTTGCCAGTGCGGGATCCCTGGCGCAGTTCGTCGAGTTGTTCATTGTAGCCATCGCGAAAAATACCGCCTTCCTTCAGGGCGAGGGGAGGATCATCGAGCAGCGCGCCGCTTAACTTTTTCGCGAGAACGGGCATCTCGTGCAGTCGCTTCTGCAAGCGCTCGGCCAGGAATTCTTGGCTGCTCGATTCCGCCGGGCGATTCGTCCCGAAGGCGAGCCGATCGAGAAATTTCTGCAGTTCCCGCTTTACCTCGGGAATCTGCTCAAGGGACACCTTCAACGCGACCAGGTCCCGCGCATTACCGGAAGCCTGACTGAGCCGGCCCGAGGCCCGTTCCAAGTCCCGGATTGCTTTCAGCGACTCGCGCAAAGCCGCAAGCAGGTCTGACTCCTGCAGAAGATCGGCGATGAACTGTTGCCGGCATTGGAGTTCTGCAAGATCGCGAATCGGCTGCAATATCCAGTTGCGCAGCTTTCGTCCGCCCATGGGAGTGACCGTGCGGTCGAGCGCCGCGAGCAGACTGGTATCACGCTCTCCGCGCGAACTGACGAGCTCCAGATTTGCCTGGGTGGCCGCGTCTAGCATGACGTGGTCCACCGGCGCATCGCAGCGCAGCGTTGCCAGGTGGTCGATTTTTCTCCGTAACTGGTGCTTTAGGTAATGGACGATGGCGCCGGCAGCGGCAATCCCTTGCGGCAGGTCGGAGCAGCCGAAGCCGTCGAGCGACTTCACTTTGAAGTGATCGCACAGAGTGAATCGAGCATTCTCCGGAAGGAAGGCGTAGTGATCGTAAGCCAGGGCGCGATCGAACCCGCCAAACTGCTCTCCTTGGCGGTCGCTGATCAGCAGTTCGGCCGGAGACACGCGAGCCAGGGCATCGAGTAAACCGCGCTGGTCGGGGAGTTGCATGAGACGGAACTCGCCCGTGCTAAGATCGGCGTAGGCGAAACCGTAAACACCGTCATCGGAAAACAGGGCGCCGAGATAGTTCGCGCGCTTGGATTCCAGCAGATCCAGGTCACTCACGGTCCCGGCGCTGATGATTTGCGTAATGTCGCGTGTGACGATCTTCCCTTGCTGCGGCTCGCTCATTTGGTCGCAGATCGCGACCCGCCGCCCGGCCGTGATGAGTTTGGCGATGTAACCCGGCGCGGCATGATACGGCATGCCGCACATCGGGACTTCGTTCCGTTTGGTCAGGGCCAAGTTGAGCAGCCCGGAAGCGACCTTCGCGTCCTCAAAGAAGAGCTCATAGAAGTCACCCAACCGGAAGAGCAGCAGGGTATCAGCCGGCACGCTGGCGCGGAGCCGCTGATATTGCTGCATCATCGGGGTAAGAGCATGAGCCATCGTTAAAAGGATTAGATTGGACGGCAGGAAATGCGAGCGCGGAATCGAGCCGAGGAAAGAAAAAGCCCGGCACCTTGTTTCCAAGATGCCGGGCGTAAGTTCTGGCAACGTCCTACTCTCGCACAACCTATAGATGCACTACCATCGGGGCTGCAGCGTTTCACTTCCGTGTTCGGAATGGGAACGGGTGGGGCCACTGCGCTATGATCACCAGAAAGCCGTCCCGGTCACACCGGACCAGATCTCTGGCGACGACGTTTCGTCGCTATCACTAATTTTTCCTCAAAGAACACTGATATCTCTGAAATCTACATACAGGAAGTTATTTCCAACAGTCTAGGCTTCGTTTTGTTAATTTGTCATTCCCCTCAATTTGCCGCCGCGTCAGGTCTAAAGCCGACGCGACGGGTTAATTGAAAAGTAAATGACCAAGCCGAACGAGTTATTAGTATCACTTAGCTGAATACATTACTGCACTTACACCAGTGACCTATCAACGTGGTGGTCTACCACGACTCTTC
>JALYQE010000307.1 GCA_030855965.1 Verrucomicrobiota bacterium
GGGGGTTGGAGTGGGCGTGGGCGTCGGATCGCCCGCCGCGACGGTGAAACTCCCGATCCGGGTGCGCCAATTGAAGGAGCCGGTTGTGGAATAATATTCGGTCGTGAACCAGAAGGTCGTGTCGTCGACCGGGTCCACCGTCAGCGCGCTATAATCGCCCCAACGATTGCCGCTGCCGGTTTGGCTTCCGGTACCGTCGAAAAGATGCGCTTCGCCCTGGGCCAGGGTGTTGAGCGGATCGCTCGCCAGCCGGCCCGCATAACGAATCTGCGGGTTGATCGACGCGCTCGAAGCGCTGAACGCCAGGGCCAGATTGCCCGCGCCATCCATCGCCGCGCTGCCCATCCAGCGCGAGGTGTCGTCCGGTTGGTAGGTGCTCTCCTGCTGGACCGCGACCGGCCCAGCCGTCACCCCGCGCAGTTCAAACCAGCGGATCGCGCCGACGCCGCCCGAGCGCACGCTGAAATTCCCGACCAGCGATTCGTGGTCGCCAAAATTTCGATAGGCCAGGCGGAACATGAGCCGGTCGCCGATCCCGTCCAGCTTGTCCGAATTGGCGACCCCGGCTTGGGGAATACAGTTGCGCGTCCCCGGACAGAGAGCGGTGTAACCAGCGGCGGGCACACCGTCGAAAAGATCAAAAGTCGAGTTTGCCGGTGTCTCGAAGTCGACGTGGAAATGGTAAACCGTGTAGATATTGCTGTCTGGAAAACCGACGAAAGTGTTCGGTGCGCCGTCAGGCGGCAGGGTAAAGCCATCGAGGTCCGCCGGCAGAAAGGGCGCGACGGCGGAGCCGAGCGGTTCGACCGGGCTGATAAAAGTCGCAGGATCACCCGCCAGCATCGCAGTGCGATCGAACGCGAACGGTTGCGGCCCGAGATAGGCGGTGCCGGCTGCGTTGAACACGTTCATGCTCATGTAATAGGCGTCGGGCCAGACGGAGAGATGCGGGTAATCGTAAAAGTTTGAGCCGAGATGAAAGCCATAACGATAATAGCTGCCCGTGGCGTCGCCCGAAGTGGAGACCGCGACGCATTCATCGGTCATCGGCGCACCTCCGTCCGCGGAGGCGAACTGCGAAATGACCCAGCGATCCGCCAGTTGATCGTAAAGCACCACCGGATCGCCTCCGCCGCCGTTCTGACAAGCCCCGCCGAACCCGCTCCAAAGTGAAACGATGCTGTTCGGCCCGAGAATCGAAGCGCCGGTCGTCTTGTCGAAGACCTGGTAGGCTTCGTTCACCATTTGCACGTATTGGGTGAGCCCGACTGCGCCGTTCGTGTCGGGCGGAGCGCAGTTGCAACCGACCCCTGGGAAAGCAATCCCGTCGAAGTTGAGCAACGGCTCGGGAATACTCGGCGCGAGCATGCGCAGGAAGCTTCCCCGATCGACCACTGGATCGGGGCTGTCGATATGAGCGTTGGGGATTTTCGGATTCTCCGCCGCCTCGCGTTCCTGCCGCTGTGGGAAGCGGTCGCCCGCCGCCACTTCACGCAAGGGTCGCGAGACATCGTGCTGATATGAGGGCGCGACCTGCATCCGGCCCGCGCCGAATGCGAATCCGGAGAGTGCCAGGAACAGAATGCCGCCGCCCAAAGCAAAAAGACGGCGGCGAAAGATGGAATGAGATTTCATGCGAACAGGATCGGTCGCCCGGGGCGGTGCGCCCTTGTGCTGCGACAGTCGCCGTTCCTCCAGCAGAAGTCGTTCCGGGGAATCGGAAAGATCAGGCCGCATCGTTAGGCGATTTTCCCGGCGAGAGATAATAAACGACCAGCCCCAGCAGAGCGGTCGCCAGGCCCCAGAGCGAGGCTTCGCGGGTCGAGGGATCTTCCAGCAAATGCCACAGCATCCAGCAGCTCACCCCCAGGAAAATGAGCGGCGTAAATGGATAACCCCAGGTCCGGTACGGCCGCGGCAGATCGGGCCGCCGCCAGCGCAGCACGATCACGCCGAGGACGGTGAGGGTGGAAGAAAGCATGAGGCTGAACTGCACGTAATTGACCACTTTCTGGAAAGTCGTGATCAGGATGAGCACGTTCACGATCGCGAACTGCACCAGGGTCGCCCGCACCGGGATCCCGCGCGCGCTCCGGCTTGCCAGCCAGGATAACGCTCCCAAGTCTTCGCCCATCGCCACCGTCACGCGCGGCCCGATCCACATCATCGCGCTGACCGCCGAGACGAGCCCGAGTGCGATGAACACCGCCATCACCTTCCCGCCCGCCTCGCCAAAAATATGCACCCCCGCGATCAACCCGACCTCCTGTTTCCCGACCATCTCCGCGATCGGCGTGGTGCGGAGAAAAACCGCGTTGATCCCGAGGTAGAGCCCAGTCACGAGAAGCGTGCCGAGCCCGAGCGAGAGCGGAATGGTGCGCGCCGGGTTGCGCACTTCCCCAACGATGTAAGTCGACGCGTTCCAGCCGGAATAGGCATACATCACCCAGTAAAGGCTGATCGCGAAAGGCGTGCTCACGATCAGCGCGCGATCTGTCGCCGCGGGCAGGAAAGAGATCGGCTGATTTCCTGCCACGGAGAACCCGGCCACGATCAGCACCAGGATGAGGGCCACCTTCAGGAGAGTCGACACGTTCTGAAAGCCGCTCCCCAGCCGCAGATCCCAGAGCAGGAAAAAGGTCGTGATCCAGACCACCGCGAGCGAGAGCAACAGCGGATGCAAGCCCGGCACGACGCCGGCCAGGTAAGTTCCAAACGGAATCGCCGCGATCGCGACCGGCGCGGCAAAGCCCACCGTGGCCGAGATCCAGCCGGCGACGAACCCGATCGCGGGATGATAAATTTCGCGCAGAAAATGATACTCCCCGCCTGAGCGCGGCATCGCCGCCGCCAGCTCGGCGTAGGAAAGCGCGCCGCAAAGCGCACAGAGCCCGCCGATCGCCCAGAGCGCCATGAGAGCGAACCCGCTCGGCAGATCACCAACCTGAAACCCGAGGCTGGTGAAAATGCCCGTGCCCACCATGTTGGCGATCACGATGCAGGTCGCGGTCAGGAGCGAAATGCTTCCTGGTCCGTGTGCCGAGTCGCCGCCTTTCACCGCGCTCATCTAGCGGCAGGGCCCGCCGGATTCAATCGCGAACCATGGAAATGGGAAAAACTCCGAGAGCGGTTTGGCGACCGCACGCCGGCGGGCGCCGGTCTAGAGTTTCCATTTCTTCGGCAGCTTCTGTTTCAGCATGTCGACCGGCGCGAACAGGTCGCCCATCTTTTTCACCCGCTTGAGCGTTTCGTGGCAATGGAAGACGAGCCGTTTCACGTCCTTCTTTTTCAGCGCCTGCTCCACTTCCTGCCACGTCACCGGAGTCGAGGCCGTCGGTTCGTCTTTCGCCCGCAGCGAGTAAACGCAGATGGTGGTTTTGTGTTCGTCGTTCTGGCTCCAGTCGACGAAAATTTTTCCTTTCCGCAGCGCTTTCGACATCTTCGAAACGACCAAGTCCGGATGCTCGCTCTCCAGATGTTCGGCCAGGGCGTGGGAAAGCTCCTTCGTCTGGTCGTAGGTGACCGGGGTATTGAGCGGCACGTAGATTTGCAGACCCTTCGAACCGGACGTCTTGGCCCAGCTCTTTAGTTTCATCGTCTCCAAGATTTCCCGCAGCCAAAGCCCGACCTGGCAGCACTGCACGATGTCGGCCGGCGCGCCGGGATCGAGATCGAAAACCATCATCGTCGGACGCGCCACGTCCTTTTTGCGCGAGAGCGAAGTGTGCAGCTCGATGTCGGCGAGGTTGGCGGCCCAGACCAGCGTGGGGAGATCCTGCGCGAGGCAGTATTGCATGTCGCGCTGGTTGCCTTCGCTCCAGACTTTTGCCGTCTTGACCCAGCTCGGCCGATGCGTCGGGCAATTTTTTTCGTAAAAGAACTCGGCTTCAACGCCGTTCGGGTAGCGCTTCATCGTGAGCGGGCGATCTTTCAGATGCGGCAGGAGAACGGGCGCGATCTGGATGTAGTAGTGGATCATCTCGCCTTTGGTAAACCCGGCCTTCGGCCAGAGCACCTTGTCGAGATTCGAGACCGCCAGCTTGCGGTTCTCAACGATGAGTTGGGTTTTTTTGCTCATTTACTACCTTGGGCATTTTCGGAGTCGGCGGAGCCCTTCCCGTCGCCGATGGAGCCTCCGGTCTGGCGGCTTACTAAAGACAATCACAAAGGAATGCTTGAAGTGATGACGCATCCGTCCTTCAGAAGAGCAACCGGAAAAGTAAGGAGAGACGATTAGGAGATGGTCCTCCTTCCAAGCCGCAAACAGAAAGACACCCGTATGTATCAAACACACCATTGGACAAATCAATTCCCAAAAGCCGCGATCCTACTGTTGCTTTTGGGGAGTAGTCTCTTGCTCGTAGGAGGGACGGCGAGCGCGGTCACGCCTCCCAGCGACCAAGGTGACCAGGTTGTCACCGGAGGAGACCTGGCGTTCATGAACGATGCGGCCCCGGGAGGAATGGCGGAAGTCACCCTGGGGAAGATGGCGGCTGAAAAAGCAATCGACGCCGAAGTAAAGAAGTTCGGCCAAAAGATGGTCGACGACCATTCGAAGGCCGGAGAAAAATTGCAGTCGCTCGCCCAGAAGAAGGGCGTCGCTCTCTCGACCGATCCGATGCCGGCGCAGAAAGAGATCATGGACCATCTCTCCAAACTAAGTGGCGCCGACTTCGACCAGGCTTACGTGGCAGCGATGGTCACCGCCCACAAAAAGGATGTCGCGGCCTTCCAAGGCGTGGCGAAAAACGCTACGGACGCGGATGTAAAGGCGTTCGCCAGGGAGACTCTGCCCACTCTGGAGATGCACCTTAAGATGATCCAAGCCCTCGCCACGCGTTTAGGTGTAGCGAAAAAAGACTAACCGGCACCTCGAGTTTTAAGTCAGGTTAACCAGCACATTAGCAAAAGAAGAAAGTGACCATATGGAATATGCAGAGAATAATCACTCGATGGATACATTAGAGAGAATCGGCGCCGGCGTGATTCGTTATGGCCTGGCCATGGTCCTCCTGTGGGTCGGGCTACTCAAGTTCACCGCCTATGAAGCCGAAGGCATTCAGGGATTTGTTGCGAATTCGCCCCTGATGTCATGGGTCTACGGAGTCTTCAGTGTCCGTAGTTTTTCAGCAATCATCGGTGTCATCGAGATTTTGCTCGGCCTTCTCATACTTACCCGCCCATTTGCCCCGAAACTTTCCGGCTTTGGCAGCCTCGGAGCGATTGTCATATTTTTGACCACCCTGACCTTTGTCCTGACGACACCGGGCGTCTGGCAGCCGGGCTATGGCTTTCCTTTTCTCTCGCCCATGCCGGGTCAATTTCTGGCCAAGGATTTGATTGCCCTGGGAGCGGCGATTTGGACTGCGGGAGAGGCGCTGCGAGCAGCGCGGTTCGAACACCGGCGCCCCGCGACTGCGAGTAGCGGTGCAGGTGATTGAGCGGAGCGAGGACCAGCCCGATCAGGAAAAAAAGCGCTCGGGCGAGAGCATCGGCTGCGGTTGGCAAATGCGCGCCACGCAATGCTCCCAGGTTTCGTGCCCGCTCAGGATCAGGATTTCGACCCGCAAAAAATAGAACGGCACTTCCGGTTTCGTTAGGCGAGGAAAGCGGACGGCGTCCTTTTCCGTCGTCACGATCATGTCGACATCGCGCCGGATGCAACGGTTGATAAAGCTTTGCAGCTCCCCCTCGGTGTAACGGTGGTGATCGGTGAAACGTTTCGCCAACTCGATCCGGGCTCCGAGTTTGCGCAGCCCATCCTCGAAACTCTCGGGCGCGGCAATTCCGCAAAAAGAACCGATGTAGGTATCCGTCAGGCGATCGAGGGGCAGCTGTTCCGCGCTGTAGACATCCTGCAGGTAAAGCGGCTGGTGGGCGCATTCGATGATCTCGGCCGTGCGGTTGTAAAGCCGGATGCGCGCAATCAACTCGTCGTTAGGCTCACCCGTGCTTTTGGTAATGAAGATGTAACTGGCGCGGCGGAGATTGCGCGGCGGCTCGCGCAGGGTGCCGCGCGGGAGGAGAAACTCGTTCCCAAAGGGCGCCTGCCGATCGATCAGGACGATGTCGAGCCGATGTTTGAGATGCAGATATTGCAGGCCGTCGTCGAGGAGGAGAGTGTCGGCTTTCATCTCCCGAATGGCGTGCAGCCCACTTTTCACCCGGTCCTTGTCGACCAGGACGATCACATCCTTCAGGTTATTGGCCAGCATGTAGGGCTCGTCGCCCGCGGTCAGCGAATCGAGCAGGAGCGATTGGCCGTCGGAGACGATCCGCGGCGGATCCGGCGCCACGCCGCGAATGCGATCGAACCAGCGGCGCTGGGAAGGCTTCGCCACGCTTTTGTAGCCGCGGCTGAGAATGGCGACGCGCCGACCGCCCGCCTGCAGGGCGCGGGCAAATTTCTCCACGATCGGAGTCTTCCCGGTGCCGCCGACGGTGAGGTTGCCGATGCTGATGACGAGGCAGCCGAGAGCGCGCTCGCGCAGGATGCGTTTGCGATAAAGGAAGAGCCGGAGCTGAACGAGACGGGCGTAGACTAACGACAGGACGAAGAGCAACCCGCGCAGGATGGTGGCACGAGGGCCATGGCGACGCCCGAGAATGACCTCGATCGCGAACTGCTCGAGATTCTCAAGCCAGCGGCGCATCGGGAGCGAGGATGGAAATGACGATGCGCACGCCGTCGTTATCGGCCGCCATGACGCGCGTCTCCGCATCGGGCAACCCGGAAGCCTCCCGCATCGCGGCCGCGATTTCCTCCGGCGCCCGGAGGGTGAGGCAGGCGATAGTCGAGCCCGAGCCGCTCAGGAAACCGCCGAGCGCCCCGGCCTTCTCCGCCGCGGCGATGACGCGATCGAGAAACGGAACGAACTTTGCTCGGAAAGGCTGGTGCAGATGATCGAGCAAGGCCCCGTGCAAGTTTTCGTAATCGCCGCTGGCAAAGGCCGCGGTGATCAGGCAGGCGTTGCCGCAGGACTCGACCGCGCGCAAGCGATCGATCTCGTTAGGCAAGACCCGGCGCGCTTCCGCCGTTTTCACCTCAATGGTCGGAATCAGGAGAACAAAAAGGAGCCGGGGATCGATCGGGAACTTTTGGTGCCGATTATTTCGCGCCACGACAAAGCCGCCAAACTCGGCCGGGGCGGCGTTATCGGGATGGCCCTCCAGTTCGGCGCAGAGCCCGAAAATTTGCGCCCGCTTGAGCGGCCGATCGACCAGCGCGTTGAGGCCATGGAGCACGCCCAACCGGACCGTGACGCTGCTCCCGAGACCGCGCGAGCGGGGCACCTCGCCCTCGACGGTGCAGGAAAAGGCGAAGGGCTCGCAATCGGCCGCGCTGAAAAAACGCCGCGCCGCCTGTTGCGCCATCGTCCCGGCCTCGAACCTCGCGGACCGCGCGACGGTGACGAAATTATAGAGCTGCAGCGCGACCCCCAGGCAATCGAAGCCGGGGCCGAGATTCGAGGTGGTGCCAGGAACACGCACCGTGATCTGTTGCTTTTTCAAAGGAAACGGCCTGAGAATACCGGCGAACGGCTGTTCGCCCTGACTCTAACGCGGGAGGTTCCCGCGGCAAGACGCGGACGGCGAGGGAAATGAAAGACTGGATCGACTTCGGACTGGTGCGCGACTTTGCCGCGGAAAATACCGCCGCCTACCGCATCTGCACCAAGCCCGAGGGCTGGGCCGAGCGTTATGGCGGCGACGCGCTCGTCTCCTACAAAACCGAGGCGGCGCGTGAAGTAATCCTGCGCGAGCTGAGCGAGTGGGCTCTGCTCGCCAACCTGCCGCTGCGACGCGTCTTCGGCCGCTTTTTGCCGAAGCAAAACGACGAACGCAATCCGCCCCTGCTCCTCTCCGGCCCGGCCGACGCTTCGCTCCAGACGACGGTGCTGGAGCGCGGGGTTTGCTACGGCCTGGACTTCGGGGCCGGTTATTCCACCGGCCTCTTTCTCGATCAACGCGAGAACCGGCAGTTCGTTAGGCGCGCCGCGCCCCGCCGGCTCCTGAATTGTTTTGCCTACACCTGTTCCTTTTCCGTCGTCGCCGGATTGGCCGGCGCGGAAACACTCAGCATCGATCTTTCCAAAAAATCGCTCAATCGCGGGCGGGATAACCTCATGCTCAACCGGCTTGCTACCGACCGGCACCGTTTCATGGCCGACGATGTCGTCTCCGTCCTCCCCCGCCTCGCCCGGAAAGGCGAGCGCTTCGACGCCATCATCCTCGACCCGCCCACTTTCTCCCGCTCCAAGACCGGCCGCGCCTGGCAAGTGGAACACGATTTCGAGAAACTCCTCCTCTCCGCGCTCGAGGTGGCGGAGCGCAACGCGAAGATCCTGCTCGCGACCAATTGCACGAAGTTGAATGAACGCGCGCTCGAGGTGATGGGGCGCTTTTGTCTCAAGGCCACCCGGCGCGCCGGGACCTTCCAGATGACGGCCCGGTTGCCCGATTTTCCGGCCGGAGTGGCGGCGCGCTCGATTTGGATGATATTGCGTTAACGACTTCAGGACGCGCAGAAAGCCGTCAGCATCCGAAAGATACTTATATGGACAGGGAACAAATGACCGGAGCTTCCGGCGATATCGCCGAACGAGGACTGCAATACACCAAGGACCAGTGGGACGGGATTCTCTCGCAGACGGAAGACTTCGTCCGGGCCAACCCGACGCGTTCGCTCCTTTACGGCGTCGCAGCCGGGTTCATCATCGATCGGTTGCCGATCTTCCGGATCATCAGCGCTTTCCTGCGTCTTTTCCTGATGGCATTCAAGCCCGCGATCCTGATCTACGGCGCGATGAAGCTCTATCAGGCGGCGAAGGAAGAATAATCGCGCCGGCCTGGTGGGGCGAGCCTGGGTAAGGGCTCGTTGCACCAGCGACGTCTCCCGCCCGGCTCGACAGAGTCTCGCCTCACCATTTCGGCCTAACGATCGAGGGTGAAGCCGACCTTCACCGTCACCTGCCAGTGATTGATCTTGTTCTCCTCGATGTGCCCGCGCGTCTCGACGACTTCGAACCAGCGCATATTGCGGATCGTCTTGGCGGCCAAGGAAAGCGCATTCTGGACGGCATCCTCGATGCTCGTGGTGGAGGAACCGACTAACTCGATCTTTTTGTAAACGTGTTCGCTCATTCCCGATAGTCGGCGGGGCCGTCGAGAACTCAAATGGCAGTTTGACCGCGCTCCGCCGCAACTCCGGGGAGCACGGGCTGCCAGCCCGTCGTTGGAGGCAGTCTGCCTCCAACCTTCTGCGCGGTGATAGCCCGTGCTCGCCGGAGAAAATCCTCCCGCACGCCGCGCGGGAACTTTGCGTTGAGCCAGTCGCAACGGGTGGTTAGGGTGACTCTGCGCTCATGGAAAAAAATATCGAGTCCCATCTCAAGGAAACCCGCGTCTTCAAGCCGGCTCGCAGTTTCGCAAAAAGCGCCCGCATCGGCAGCCTCGAGAAATATCGCCGGATGCATCGGGAATCGATCCGCAGCCCGGAAAAGTTCTGGGCCCGCGAAGCGCGCGAGCTGACCTGGCAAAAGCCCTGGAAAAAAGTCCTCGAATGGAAGCCGCCCTTCGCGAAATGGTTCGTTGGCGGCAAGCTCAACCTCTCGGAAAATTGTCTCGACCGTCACCTCGCCGGCCCGCGCCGGAACAAGGCCGCCATCATCTGGGAAGGCGAACCGGGCGAGAAGCGCACCCTCACCTACCAGCAGCTCCATCGCGACGTTTGCCGTTTCGCCAACGTCCTGAAGCGAAACAAAATTCGCAAAGGCGATCGCGTCATCATTTACCTGCCGACGATTCCCGAGGCCGCGATCGCAATGCTCGCATGTGCCCGAATCGGCGCGGTGCATTCGGTGATCTTCGGCGGTTTCAGCGCGGACAGCATTCGCGACCGGATCGCCGACTGCGGCGCGACCGCGGTCATCACGGCGGATGGAAGTTATCGCCGCGGCGCGATCGTTCCGCTCAAGCAAAACGTCGACAAAGCGCTCGCCGACCAGACCCCGATCAAGCGCGTGATCGTTTTCCGCCGCGCCGGGAACGAGATCCACATCGAGGAAGGCCGCGACGTCTGGTGGCATCGCGAGCTCGAATACGTCGACGCCCATTGCCCGCCCGTCGCGCTCGACAGCGAACATCCGCTTTTCATTCTATACACCAGCGGCTCGACCGGGAAACCGAAAGGGATTCTGCACACCACCGGCGGCTATCTCGTCGGCATCCACTGCTCTTCGAAATACGTTTTCGACCTGCGCGAGGAGGACATTTATTGG
>JALYQE010000310.1 GCA_030855965.1 Verrucomicrobiota bacterium
ACCTTGCGCGTGGGCGGGCCGGCACAGTTCTGGGTCGAGCCGAGAACGGAGGAAGCGTTTGCCAGGCTGATCCGGTTTTGCCGGCGCGAAAACCTCCCGCTTTTCGTCATCGGCCGCGGCTCGAACCTGCTCGTGCGCGACGGCGGCATTCGTGGCGTGGTCGTGCATCCTAGCGGGGGCGATTTTGAAAAAGTCGAAAGCACGGGCCTCGAAGTGACGGCTGGAGTCGGGGCGAAGCTGAAGCAGATCGCCTACGCGGGCAAAGCGGCCGGGATCGGCGGCTTCGAATGGATGGAAGGAATTCCCGGCTCGGTCGGCGGCGGCCTGCGCATGAATGCCGGGGCGATGGGGGTGCAGACTTTCGACCAGGTGGTGCGGGTGCGTTATCTCGACCACGAAGGCGTGGCGCACGAAAAAACGCCGGACGAACTCGAGGTGCATTACCGCCATGTCCCCTCGCTCGACAAAAACTTCGCCGTCTCGGCCGTCTTCCGCGGCGAGAAATCGTCGACCGAGGAGATCGTTAGGCGACTGGACGCGTCGCAGGAAAAGCGCCGCACCACCCAACCGAGCGCGAAGAGCGCCGGCTGCATTTTTAAAAACCCCGCCGCCTGTCCGGCCGGTAAGCTGGTCGACGAGCTGGGCTTGAAAGGTTCGCGCGTGGGCGATGCCCGGGTCTCGGAAGTGCACGGAAATTTTATCGTCAACGAAGGCGCGGCCACGGCCGACGAAGTGCTGGAGTTGATCGGCCAAATCCAGGCAACAGCGCGCGAAAAACGAGGCGTCGAGCTCGAAACCGAAGTGCAAATCGTGGGAGAGAATTCATGAAAACCGTCGCGCGCATTTCTCCGGGGAGCACGGGGTGCGACCACCTCGTGCCCGGGAGTCTCCCGGGCACCTGGGCGCGGCAGCCAAAAGACATGGCCGCGCCTTTCCAGTCCGCAATTTACAACCGAGCCGCCGGGAGACTCCCGGCGGCCAACGGACTGGCAGCCCGTGCTCCCCGGAGGAATCCATGAGCGATCTCGCCCATAAAAAAATCGTAGTTCTCAAGGGCGGCCCCGGCTCGGAGCGTGCCGTCTCGCTCGCCACCGGCGCGGGCGTGGCGAAGGCTTTGCGTTCGTTAGGCGCGGAAGTCACGGAGATCGATGTCGAGGGCTCGGACTTCGTTTTGCCTGACGACACCGAACTGGCCTTCCTCGCTCTCCACGGCACCTTCGGCGAAGACGGCCAGGTGCAGCAAATCCTCGAGGACCGCGGCGTGTCCTACACCGGGGAGAACGTGGAAAAAAGCCGGCTCGCTTTCGACAAAATCGAATCGAAAAAAAGATTCTCCCGCCACGGCGTCGCGACCCCGACCTGGGAAATCATCCACGTTGGGGAGCAGCCCACTCTCCCCCTCCCCTACGTGATCAAGGCGCCCCGCCAGGGATCGACCGTCGGCGTTTATATCGTGAAAGAAGCATCTACCATCGCGACCGACCTGAGCGAAGCGGCGAAGTACGATGACCAGCTTTTGATCGAGCAGTTCATCCCCGGTCGTGAATTGACCATCGGCGTGCTCGGCGATCTCGCCCTGCCCGTCCTGGAGATCATCCCGAAGAGCGGCTTTTACGATTTCAACGACAAGTATCCGTTCCTCAATCCGCAGGGCGGCGGCGGCGCGCAGCATGTCTGCCCGGCCGAGATTCCGGGCGAGCTCACGGACAAAATCCAGGACCTCGCCCTCCTCGCCGCCAGGTCGTTAGGCCTGGAAGTCTATTCGCGCGTCGACATCATGCTCTCGGAGCAAAATCAGCCGTCCGTCCTCGAGATCAACACCATCCCGGGCATGACCGAGACCAGCCTCCTCCCGGACGCCGCCGCCGTGGCTGGCATCAGTTATCCGGAGCTCTGCCGCCGCATCATCGAACTCTCCCTCGCCGCCCGGCCCACGAAAAAATGAGAGCGACCACGAGCAAAAACCAGCCGCGCGTCGGCAATCGCCGGCTCTCCACCTCGCGGCAGCGCAAGCAGCAGCACCTGCTCGACGTCAAGGTGCGGGCCCGGCGCGCCTCGCATCATCGCAACCGCCGCGTCCTGCTCGTCGTCTCGAAAATTGCGCTCGTGATCGCGCTCTGCGCCGGAGTCTACTACGGCGTCCGCACCGGGTTGAGCCGCTTTTTCTTCGACAACCCCGACTACCGCTTAAAGACCATCGCGGTCCGGACCGACGGCACCCTGCAGCGCGACCAGGTCCTGAAGGCGGGCGAGCTGGCGGAAGGTTCGAACATTTTCTCGGTCAACCTCGCCCAGGTGCACGACCGGTTGCAGCAGCTCCCGCAGGTCGACGACGTGCAGGTGGAGCGGAAGATGCCTAACGAGATCGACATCACGATCACGGAGCGCAAACCGATCGCCTGGATCACGAGCGAGAAAGCGATCGCCGATCCCTTTGCCTCCGAGGTCGCCTTCCTCGTCGACGCGCGCGGCATCCTGATGAAGGAGAAAAAGCTGCTCCCGGAATATCTCGCCCTGCCCCTGATCACCGGCTGCTCGAGCGAGGCGCTCGTCCCGGGCAAAACCGTCGCCTCGTTCGAGGCCAAGGCGGCGCTCGAGCTGCTTCGCCTAACGACGACGAGTTTCATGCAGACGCGCTTCCAGATTCTCGAAGTGGATGTCTCGAAAGGGTATTGCCTGCTCGTGACGGACAAGAATCACACCCGGGTCATGTTCGGTTTCGATCACCTCGACCAGCAGATGCAACGGCTCGAGCAATTCCTCGTCTACAGCGACGACACCCAGCGCCCGATCGAGACGGTCAACCTGCTCGTCGCGCGCAACATCCCGGTCACCTTTGCCCAGCCCGCCTCGGCCGTGATCTCGGAGCTTGAGCCCGCAGAGGAGATGATCCCGCCCAAGCCGCCGCAAGAATCAAAACCCGCGCCGAAGGAAACCAAAGCGGCCGCGAAAGAACCGGAAATCCGCAAAGCGAAAGCGGTCCGCCCGACGACGGTGAAAAAGGCGCTTCCCTACAGCCCGGGGGTCAAACAATTCCACTCCAACCCCGCGCCCTTGCCGACGCGGCGGGCGGTCCCACTTCAGCGTTTTAACCAGGAAGGCAACGGTAATGGCTAGCAGCAACTTGATGGTCGGTCTCGAAATCGGAACTTCGAAAATCTGTGTCGTCGTTGGCGAAGGTAAGCCCGACGGCACGATCAAAATTCTCGGGGTCGGGCAGGCGCCCTCGCGCGGCGTGCGCAAGGGCGAAATCGTGGATTTCGAGACCGCGATGAAGTGCGTCCACGAAGCGGTCGTCGATGCGGAGGAGAAGAGCGACATCATGATTCGGAGCGTCTACATCGGCATCAGCGGCGCGCACATTCAGAGCTTCAACAACCGCGGTTGCGTAACCCTGCCGGAGGATCGCGATGAGATCGACGAACAGGACGTCGACGACGTGAAGATCAACGCCCGCGAAGTCAGCATCCCGGCGCAAAACGCCTTCCTCCATTCGATCATCCAGAGTTACCACATCGACGGGCACGACGGCGTGCTCAGCCCCATCGGCATGCTCGGCCAACGGCTCGAGGCCGACTTCCACATCATCCACGGCGTGCGTAACCGGATTCAAAACACGATCCGTTGCGTGAAAGAATTGCCGCTCGACGTCGAGGACGTCGTCTTCACCGCTTTCGCCGCCGCCCAGGTCGTCCTGACGCAGCACCAGAAGAATCTCGGCGCGCTCGTCATCGATATCGGCGGGGGCACGACCGATTACATTCTCTACGTCGACGGCGCGGTGAAACAAAGCGGCGTCCTCGCCGTCGGCGGTGACCACATCACCAACGACATCTCGATGGGCCTGCGCATCCCGATGACGCGGGCGGAAAAGCTCAAGATCGAAGAAGGCAGCACGGTGCTCGGCAATTGTCTCCCGGGCGAAACGGTGCTGCTGAAGGACGACTCCGGTTTCGCCGGGAAAGAAGTGGAGCGCGAAACCCTCAACACGATCATCCACATGCGGCTGCGCGAAACCTTCGAACTCCTGAAACGCCGGCTCGAGGACGAGCCCAATCTCGATTACCTCGGCGAAGGCATCTTCATCACCGGCGGCTGCAGCCAGCTGAACGGGATCGACAACCTCGCGGAAGATGTCTTCGGCCTGCCCGCCCGCTCCTCCCACGCCCGTACCATGTCCGGCCTGACGAGTGCGTTCGAAAATCCGCAATTCTCGGCCGCCATCGGCCTGATCAAGTACGCCCAGGCGGTGCAGGGCGATCGCCCCTCGCGGACCGGGATCCGCGGGATCTTCGGCAAACTTTTCCAGGGAATGCGCTGACGCCTTCTCCAGCTGCCTAACCAAAAGCCAAAACCATGATCCAACTCAGCCGCAACTACAGCCTGCCGGAAAAGAAGGAAGACGACCTCGCAATCAAAATCATCGGCGTTGGTGGCGCGGGCGCGAACGCGCTCGACCGCATCGTGCTCGACGGGATGGAGCACGCCGAGATGATCGCAGTTAACACCGACGTGCAATCGCTCGCCAGCTCGGTCGCGACCCAGAAGGTGCAGATCGGCCAGGAAGTCACCCGCGGCCTGGGCGCGGGCGGCGACCCGGAGCTGGGTTACAACGCCGCCAGGGAATCCGCGGGCGAACTGCGCGAGACGATGGAAGGCGCGCGGATGGTCTTTGTCTGCGCCGGGCTCGGCGGCGGGACCGGCTCGGGCGCGGCCCCGCTGGTCGCGGAAATGGCGCATGACAGCGGCGCGCTGGTGG
>JALYQE010000326.1 GCA_030855965.1 Verrucomicrobiota bacterium
TCGACAACTCCCGTGACCCTTTCGGTCATCTTTCCGGCATTCAACGAAGAAGCCAATATCCGTTACACCGTGGAAGCCGCCCGGATGGTGCTTCCGAAACTTGCCCAAACTTGGGAAATCATCCTCGTGAACGACGGCAGCCGCGACGCGACGACCCCGATCTGCGATGAACTCGCCGAGCAATATCCCGAGGTGCGGGCGATTCATCATGTCGAGAATCGCGGCTACGGCGCGGCGCTCAAAAGCGGAATTCTCGCCGCCCGCTACGACTACATTTTCTTCACCGATTCAGATGGACAATTCGACTTGCAGGAGCTGGAAAACCTTATCGACTGGGCGAGCCACTATGAGATCGTGACCGGTTACCGCGCCAAGCGCCAGGACCCGCCGCATCGGCTGATCAACGCCTGGGGTTGGCGCACGCTGGTCCGCATGGTTCTCGGGGTTAGGGTGCGCGATATCGATTGCGCGTTTAAGATTTTTCAGCGCTCTGTTTTCGACCGGATCCAGATCCGTTCGGTCGGGGCGATGGTAAACACGGAAATCTTGGCCCAAGCCAACAGTTTCGGCATGCGCATTCACGAGGTGAAGGTGAGCCACTACCCGCGGCGCGCCGGGAAGCCATCGGGCGCAAACCTCAAGGTCATCGCAAAAGCCTTCAAAGAGCTTTTCCGCCTTTGGGGCCAACTCCGCAACGTCACTCATGAACAGCCGGGACTTTTCCGGACGGATACCGCGCCCGTTGAAACGAGCGCGTATCGGCAGGAAAACGGCTACGAGGCGGTCCGTGGGGGCGCGACAGCGCTGGCCGGCCGCCTGAGTGTCGAGTCGAGCGCGCAAAGGCCTCCACGTAACCGCTGTTTTGCCGATTAGAATCCGCGCGTCCGTTCTGTTTTTTTGCCGAGCGGGCAAAACAGACCGGAGTGGATCCCAAGCCGGCTTCACCCGGGCAAAAGTAATTTTGCCCGGCGCGAACCTCGGTTCGGGCCCAAATGGAACTCCTGGACCGGCTAACGAACGCCCACCTTTTCTATGGATAACAAAAATGCAGTTCGTGCGGCCGCGCCGGAGCCGGCATATCGGTTTTTGAACCGCTTTCCGCAGCGTGCCGCTGGCGCGCCATCTGCTAATCTCACCCCGCGCACGCCACCATGTTAAAAGGTCTTTTTTCCCATCAATCCACCGACCAAAAACCTGCCGAATCTCTCCCGGCCTCGGCCAATGGCGCGCGTCGCCGCGTCATGGTCATTGGACTCGACTGTGCAGCGCCGGAATTGATTTTTGATCGCTGGCTCGACGATCTGCCGAATCTAAAATCTCTTTATGAACAGGGCGTCCACGGCGACCTTCGTTCCTGCGATCCGCCGATCACGGTCCCGGCCTGGTCCGTCATGATGTCGTCGAAGAGCCCGGGCCGTCTTGGCGTATATGGGTTTCGCAATCGCGCGGACCATTCCTACGATCGCTACTCGATCGCCAATTCGCTCGCGATCAAGGAAGATCGGCTCTGGGAAATTCTCACCCAGCGCGGCAAGCGCTCCATCGTCATCGGCGTGCCGGGCACCTACCCGCCCAAACCGCTCAATGGCACGATGGTGACCGATTTCCTCACGCCGGATACCTCGTGCGAGTACACCCATCCGCCGGCCTTCAAACAAGAGATCGAGCAGGTCGTCGGGGAATACATTCTCGATGTGCGCGATTTTCGCTCCGGCAACAAGGAAAAGATCCTGGCCGACATCTACGAGATGACGAAGAAGCGGTTCCAGCTCGCGCGCCATCTCCTGGCAAAGGACGACTGGGATTATTTCATCATGGTCGAGATGGGGACCGACCGCATCCATCACGCGCTCTGGGACAACATGGATCCCGCGCATCGTTTCTACGAAAAGGGGAACAAGCTCGAAACCGCGATTCACGATTACTACATCGAGGTCGACCGCGAGATCGGCGAGCTGCTGAAGTTCGCCGACGAGCACACCGATGTCCTGATCGTCTCCGATCACGGTGCCAAGCGAATGGATGGCGGCATTTGCGTCAACGAATGGCTCATGGCCAATGGCTACCTCGCATTGAAAGAACAGCCGACCAGCGCCGTTCCGCTTTCGAAAGTGAAGATCGATTGGCCGCGGACGAAGGCGTGGGGCGACGGCGGCTACTACGCGCGTGTTTTTCTGAACGTCGCCGGGCGCGAACCGGAAGGGACGATCGCGCCGGAAGATTATGAAAAGGTGCGCGACGAACTGATCGCTGGTTTGAAATCCATCCCGGACGAAAACGGCCGCGACATCGGCACCCAGGTCTTCCGGCCGGAAGATCTTTACAAGGAAGTCCGCGGCGTCGCGCCCGATCTGATCGTCTATTTCGGCGATCTCTATTGGAGATCAGTCGGCACGATCGGCGGCGGGAAGCTGCACACTTTCGAAAACGACACCGGTCCCGACGGCGCAAATCACGCGCAAAACGGCATGATCCTCTGGCGGCCGGCCGGCGGCACCTCCGGCCCGCGAAAAATCGAAGGCGCCCAAATCACCGACGTCGCGCCCACGGTTCTGGAAATCCTCGGCCTCGCCATTCCCCAGGACATGGAGGGCAAACCACTCGTTAGCTAAGGCGCCGACATATGACTCCGCAGCCGAAAAATTTTCTCAGCCAAATCAAAATGGTCCGCGCGCGCACGCCGCTCCGCTTGAGCTTTGGCGGCGGTGGAACCGATGTCTCGCCCTACGCCGACACGCACGGCGGCTGCGTGCTCAACGCCACCATCTCTCGTTACGTCTACGGCACGCTGGTGCCAAAGTCGGAACGCTCGATCGGTTTTCGTTCCTTCGATTACGGAACGGTCGTTTATTGGACGCAGGAAGAGCAATTCAAGTTTGACGGCCAGATGGATCTCGTGAAGGGCGTGCTCAAGCGCTTCGATCTCGATAAATTCCAGACCGACGGCTTCGACCTTTTCGTGCACGCCGATGCGCCTCCGGGCTCCGGCCTCGGCAGTTCCTCCACCTTTACCGTCGCGTTGATCGGCCTTTTCCGGGAGTTGCTCGGTTTGCCCATCACCTCGGACGGAATGGCCAAGCTCGCCTACGACATTGAACGCAATGACGTTGGCATCAAAGGCGGGCGTCAGGACCAGTGGGCTGCGGCTTTCGGCGGTTTTAATTTTATGGAATTCAAAGGCGAAGAGGTCTTCGTCACGCCGCTCCGCCTCAGCGAATACCTGATCAACGAGCTCGAATACAACCTCATCCTCTGCTTCACTGGCAGCCGCGAATCGCAGCCCATCATCGACAGCCAAATGGAGAGCGCGAAGAACAAGGAGGCAGCGCCGCTCGCGGCCATGGACCAGGTGAAAGCAATCGCCTACGAAATGAAAAAGGCGCTCCTCGCGAGCGACCTCGACCGCTTCGGCGAGATGCTCCACGAGGGCTGGCTGCAAAAGAAGCAGATGGCCAAGGGCATCACGACCCCGCGCATCGACGAACTCTACGAAGAAGCGCGCAAAGCTGGCGCCATCGGCGGCAAAATCACCGGCGCCGGCGGCGGCGGCCACCTCCTGCTTTACTGCCCGTTTAATAAGCGCCACATCGTCCGCGAGCGGCTCAGCGCTCTCGGTACTTCGGTCACTGATTTCCGCTTCGACCCGGTCGGAATGCAAACCTGGCGGGTCTATAAATGATTACGTTTTCCCGTCAAATCTTTACGCCTGTCCGCCAGAAGGCTACTCTCGTCGCCACGTGAAGAAGGTTCCTAAAGTCGTCGTTATTGGTTTGGATTCTGCGACATGGACCGTGATCCGGCCATGGATCGCGGAAGGCAGGCTTCCGAACCTGGCGAAGATGATGAACGGCGGGGTCTCGGGTTCGCTCGAGTCGGTCCTGCCGCCGATTACTCCGCCGGCCTGGACGTCATTCATGACCGGCAAGAATCCCGGGAAACATGGCATCTTCCATTTCGTCGAAACCGAGCATGGCGGCTACGCGATGAATTACGCGAACGCGACTTCGCGCCGTTCGCCGACCGTCTGGAAACTCCTGAACAACGCCGGCTACTCAGTCGGCACGATGAACATCCCGTTCACTTATCCGCCCGAGCCGCTGAACGGATTCCAGATTTCCGGAATGGACGCGCCCTCGGAGTCGAGCCCGTTTATTCATCCGCCTGAACTGCGGGAAGAACTGTTTAAGCACCTCGGCGAGATCCAACTCGATCTCCGCTTCCTCGGCGCGATGACGACCGACGAGCGGCGCCAGCAGGTGCTCGATGAAATGGAGAAGCTGGACCAGCAGTGGACCAAAGCCGCGCTCTACCTGCTCAAGAACCATCAGCAGGACGTGATGATGTTTGTCTTCATGTCGATCGACACCGTCCAGCACTACTTCTGGCAGCACATGGATAAGGATCACTTCATCCATGATCCAAAACTGGCGCCGACGTTTGGGAACGCGATCCGCAAAGTTTACGAGCGGCTCGATGCGGCGGCCGGGGAGATTATCGATCGGCTGCCGCCTGAGACGGCCGTCTTTCTCGTTTCCGATCATGGCGGCGGACCGGTGGTGGACCGGACGATTTTCCTAAACCGTTACCTGGCCCAAATTGGCCTCTTACATTACAAAGAGAAAGCTACCGCTGGTCTCGGCTCGCTCGGCAAGAAATTGCTCCGCCTTGGATTCTCGGTCGTTCGCGGCACTCTCTCCTCGCGTCAAAAGAGCCGGCTGGCTCAGCTTTTTCCGAAGCTTTTGCAGAAGACCGAGATGGCCTACTCCGCCTTCACCAGCATCGATTGGAGTCGGACCAAGGCCTATTGCAGTGAGGTGCTGGCTTCGCCGCCAAGTATCTGGGTTAACTTAAAAGGAGTTAAACCGCAGGGAATCGTCGACCCTAAGGATTACGATGAGCTGGTTAATTTCATCATTGGCAAACTGGCGGAGTTGAAAGATCCGCGAGACGGCCAGCCGGTCATCAAGCGCGTCTATCGGCGCGACGAAATTTTTCACGGTCCCTTTGCGAATGAAGGCGCGGACCTGGTGCTCGATTGGTGGAGCGAGAACAGTCTCTTTTCCACGCAACCGAGCTTCCCTGAAGACACTCACAAGCCGGCTTTGATCATTCGGGAGCACAAACCATCCGCCAATTCCGAATGGGGCGGGACTCATCGGCTTCAGGGCATCGTCGTGGGCCGCGCCCCAGCCTTCAAGGCAGGCGCGGAGATCGAAAATGCGCATCTCATTGATCTTGCGCCCACCATTCTACACCTCCTGGGAGTTTCCATTCCCGAAGACATGGATGGCGCCGTGTTAACCAGTGCCTTCCGGCCCGAATTCCTTATGGAACATCCTGTGGAATCCGGTGCCGCCTCAGGCACCTCAGGCGGCGATCGCCCCAGTGGCTATACCGACGAAGAGTCGGCCAAAGTGGAAGAGCGCCTGCAGGCTCTCGGCTATCTCGAATAATTTCTCAATCCTAATCCTATGTTTGAACTCATCCGCGCTGATCTAAATCGTAAAACGCGAGGCTTTGGTGTCCGTCCGGAGGATCAAACCTTCTTCCGCAAACGCATCACGCCCTTCCTCGAATTCGGCACCTTCGCCGTTCTCGTTTACCGCTTTGGCTCCTGGGTTTATACGGTCAAGATACCGGTTATCCGGCAAATCCTGATCACCCTCTACCTTTTCATCAACGTCTTCTGCATGGCCGTCACCGGCATCCACATCGCGCGCGAAAACAAGATCGGTCCTGGACTCGTTATCCATAACTTTTGCGGCATCCTCGTCCTGGCCAAAGAGATCGGACATAGCTGCACTTTGAACCAAGGGGCCAGCATCATGAATGTCCGCGGTGTCGGTCGCGCGACGATCGGGAACAACTGCTATTTTGGAGCCGGCTGCAAAGTCGTGGGCGCAGTCACGATCGGCGATAACGTCGTCGTGAGCGCGAACTCCGTCGTCGTGACCGACGTGCCCAGCGGCGCGACAGTCTTTGGCATCCCAGCCCGTGTGATTTCGCGCGAGGCGACCAGCGCTTATCTAAAGAACCCGGTCATGCCGGTGCCCACAACTAACACCTCGGCAACAACCGCTTCGTGAGTAACGCCGCTTCCAACGCTCCGAAGAACGGCTATTCCGTCGCAATGGTCGCGGCTTGTCCGTTCCCCGCGAACCATGGCTCCGCCGCCAGCATCCGGGAGATGTCCGATACGCTGACCGACATGGGCCACGACGTGCACATTGTCACTTATCCGATTGGCCAGGAAGACATCCGAGTCCGTCGCGCCAAGGTCCACCGGACGGCGCCCTTCCAACAGGAACACAATGCCAAGGTCGGTCCGTCCGCGGATAAGTTTGTCCTCGATTTTCAGCTCCTGCGCCTGCTTTGCCGCGTGATCCGCGAGGAGCAGATAGATATCATTCACGCCCATAACTACGAAGGCGCTCTCGTCGGGATCATGGCCAAGTGGATTACTCGCCGGCCGCTTCTTTATAACGCGGTCAATCTGATGTCGGACGAGTTGGCCGGTTACCGGTTCATCCGGCCGGCCTGGCTGGCCCATGGGATCGCTCGGGCTTTGGATTGGTTCATTCCGATTCTTCCTAATCATATCACGGCCGTTTCGCCGGAACTAAGAGACTGGTTTTGCGACCACGGGGTTCCGGCGAGCAAAGTCGACATGGTGCCGGCCGGCATCGAACCGGAAATGTTTGATCATCCGGAACCGGAGAAATTCCGTCAGCAGCACCAACTCAATGGGCGACCCGTCGTCATGTATACGGGCGTCTTGAACGCGTTTCAGCGCATCGATTACCTGCTGCGCGCTTTTGCGGTCGCTTTGCACGCTGAACCTGACGCTCTTTTGCTGATCGTTAGTCCGCTCGTGAACGCGACTAACGAGAAGGAACACAAGGCGCTGGCCAAGCAACTGGGGCTTTCGCGTTCCATCATCTGGATCGCCCCGCACGCCCTGGCCG
The DNA here is from genome assembly GCA_030855965.1 of Verrucomicrobiota bacterium. GTDB lineage: Bacteria > Verrucomicrobiota > Verrucomicrobiia > Chthoniobacterales > UBA10450 > Palsa-1392. The sequence continues at coordinate 6,966 of JALYQE010000326.1, forward strand.
ACCTGCCCAGTTACCTCGCCCTGGCCGATGTGACCGTCGTACCGCGCCCGGAATGTCCCGGGCACCCCGTCAAGTTGTTGAATTACATGCTCGCGGGCAAACCGGTCGTTTCCTTCGCCGGCGGCGCCAAGGGCGTCCGTCATCTGCACGATGCCTACGTCGTTCCAAACCACGATTATGAAGCGCTTGGCCGCGGCATCGTCACCCTCTTAAAAGACAAAAGGCTTGCTGCTGAATTAGCAGCCAATGGCCGGGCGACCGTGCTGGCCGACTTTGATTGGCGCCAGATTTGCCGGAAGATCGAGCGAATCTACGATCACCTGCTGGGCGCGCCGTCCACCGCCACCGCCCCGCCTTTGGATGAGTCCCCGGCCCCAGCTGCGGTCGAGCGTTAACCTGAAACTTCCTGTGGGATCAAAGATCGAATATAATCGCAACACCCAACGCCGAGGCGCACGTCTTTCTGTGTTTAATATCGACAACCTCCGGTTGCCCGGCTATGAACCCTCTACATTACCGCCCTGACGGCACTCTTATAAACATAAACCCATATGGACACGAAAAATGAAATAGCTGATTCACCGGGACGCCCCGGCACTGGTGGCTCTTATCCGCGTCAAACTTCCGCACCGCACATGAAGCGCTCTCACTGGATCATTTTCCTTTCCATCTGTTTCATCCTCGGCTTACTCGTCTTCTTTACGGTCATCCACGTGATCAACACCACGCCGTCAAGAGCCCGCCTGGTGAACGCTCCAGCCCCGGTCGAGACCGTCCCAGTCCGGCGCCAGGATCTAAACGAAGTGATCGGCGGCAGCGGAGCGATCGAACAAGCACAGACCGTCCAGTTGACCAGCCAGGTGACCGCGCAGGTTCTCGAGGTCCCGGTAAAGATCGGTGATGTTGTGAAAAAGGGAGACCTATTGGTGAAATGGGACGACCGCCTGATCACCGCCACCCTGGAGGCCAATCGCGCCTATGTCGATGCCAATAACATCAAGATCAGGGATACGACCCGGCAGGTTGAACGCTACACCGCGCTGCAGCAGAAAAACATGGGTACGCCCCTGGAATTGGAGAAAAGCGAGATAGCACTCGCGGATGCAAAAGAAGCGCTCGCCAAGGCAACTCTTTCCCTGCGCCAGGCGGAACTCGATCTCGAGCATGTCAAGATCGCCGCTCCTCTCGATAGCATCGTCCTCGAACGCCTCGTTAATCCCGGAGAAAACACCCACCGCGATCAAATCGTGATAAAGCTGGGCTCCCTCAATAACGTCCTTTTAGCCGCGAAGATTGGTGAAGAAAAAATGCACTCCGTCCAGCAAGGTCTAGCGGCTGAAGCGAGCTTCCCCGCCTATCCGGGTGAACGTTTCGAAGGCAAAGTGGTGAAGATCGACCCTAACATCGACCCCGTGACCCGTACCTTTACGACCTATGTTGAAATCAAGAACGAAGACTTTCGTTTGAAACCGGGTCTTTCCGGTTTTGCCCGGATCCGCCGCTCCGCCAAGGATGTCCTTGCGGTCCCGAGTATCGCTATTACGAATCCTTCCGGCGAACAGGCCTCCGTCTTTGTCGTCGATTCGGATAAGAAAGCGACCATGCGCAAGATTCGTCCCGGCATCGTGGTCGACGCCATGACCGAAGTGCGGGACGGTCTGAAAGAGGGCGAGAAGGTGGTGACGGTGGGCCAGATATATCTCAACAACAATGCCAAAGTGCGCACAACCGAGAAATCGCTTGAGAAATAGCATCCTTCTCAGCTTAACCGTTCTCCTTTTTGTCGCCCCGGCGGCAAGAGCGGGGCAGGGGGAAGTTTTTACGACGTCGCGGGCCCTGACCTTGAGCGACTGCATCGCTCTCGCGCTCGACGAAAGTCCTTTGCTGGAGGCCAGCCGGCTCGACGTCGCCTCAGCCACCGAGTCGGCGCGCGCGGCACGCGCCCGGACGCTGCCAGAGTTAACCGGGGCCGCGTCTGCCCAAATTTTTTCCGGTAGTCCGACGAGCAGGTTTTCCATCGTCAACTCCGACACGGGCGTGGTCATACCCCGCCCCGATAATGCGAACAGCTCCGATCGTAGTGTTAGCGGTGCGGGAGTAGAGGTCTTCTCAGCGCGCCTCGCTTATTCTCTCTTTCGAGATGGGAGCATTCTCGGTCTTAATACCGCTCCTGCAGAAGCGGGCCAACTCGCTCGGCGCCGGAACCTGGCCTGGACGGCGCGCCTCCGCCGCGAAGACGTCATCGCGCGCATCACCGACGCATATATCACCACTGTCTCGGCCGAGAACCGCGCGGGCTATGCGGAACGGCGGGTCAGGCTCCTGCGGGACCAGGTCAATATCACGGAAGAACAGCAGAAGCAGGGACTGACCCTTCCGATCGATCTTAAGCTTGCCAAGAGTCAGTTGAGCGGATCAGAGACCCTTTCCAAAATTCTTCTACAGCAGGCAGTCGCGGGAAAAATTGAACTTTCGCGCGCCCTTGGGTTTGAGTCGCCGAATGCCCTGAACCTTTCTCATGACCTTCCCGAGCCTCCCGAGCCGCCCAGTGCCGAGCTTCTCCTCGGAGCCAACAACCTGAGTCAACATCCCTCGCTCGAGGTTCAAAAAGCAGTCATCGACCAGGCCAGACAGGATTATCGCCTGGAGCGATTCCGTCTCTATCCTTCCGTAACTCTCGAGGGGTCTGCCGTCCACATCGATGACTTCGGCTCGTCCAGCGCCGAAGTCTATTCTGGCGCGGTCTCGGTCAATGTGCCAATCTTTGATTTCGGTGCGCAACAGGCCGCGACCCGCGCCCGGCTGGCCAAATACCAGGCGGAGCGCGCCCGCCTTTCCGCGGTCAGCGACGACGTCACTTTTGAAATCGTCAGGATCTACCAAAGCATCTATATTCTGAGTCAAAACATCCTTTCGCTCCAGCAGGAGGTGGCAAAGGCCGACCGCGATTTTCAAGTCACCGGCTCGCAGCAACAAGAGGGAATTGCCACTCCGCTGACTACAATCGAGAAGGAATTGCATCTCATCGCGAAACGGGATGACTTGGACGGTCTACAGGTTCGCCGGCTCATGCTCTATGCGGCTCTTCAGAAAGCCTCGGGCGGCTCCTGGAAGTGGTTTAAATGAAGCAATCTCAGCGGATTGTAAAGAACGCTGTTCTTGGCATCGCCTCCGCCGCCATCGGGGGCCTCGTCGCTCTCGCGACCGTTCTTATCATCGCGCGCAAGGTCAGCGTTGTTGAGTTCGGTAAATATTCATTCGTTCTCGCCTTTGCCTTGTTCTTCCAGCTCGTCGCCGATGCCGGCCTCCCGCGAATGGTGATCCGGGAAATCGCGAAAGATCCGAAGCAGGTCGGTCGTTTACTTGGGGCCTCGGCCGCCCTGATCTGGGTGATCTCGGGAGGCGTCTGCCTCCTCGTTGCCTTCATCGTCCCGTTCCTGCATTTCGGTACTGACGTGAAGATCGCCACGCTCATCATGAGCTTTGCCACCCTCGCGACCTTCCATAGCGCGGGCTACAGCGCGGTCTTACGAGCATTTGAAGACAATGAGCTGAATTACATCGGGTTCATTGTCCAGAAAATCCTGCTTCTCGGATTTATTCTTCTTGCCATCCACTTCAAGACAGGACTGGTCGGCTTTGTCGCGGCCCACCTGGTTTCGAATCTCCTCCTTTGGTACTTTTACCACCTCGTTGTGGCCAAGTTCTATGCCCGGTGCAAACTAAAGGTCGACCTTCCGCTTTGGAAATCGCTTCTCCTTTCCTCCATCCCGATGGGCGGCGGAGTCATGCTGCGTCAGCTCGCCCTCCAGCTCGATATCCTTGTCCTTACCTGGATGACCAACCTGACCACGGTCGGTTTGTTTAGCGGCCCGTATCGCCTCAGCATGGCCCTGCGCATCGTCCCGCAGACTCTCTCCTTGCCGATCTATCCGCTGTATTCCCGCACGGCCCACCTTTCGCCGAATCGCTTCGGCGAGGTCTACCGACAGAGTTTGAAATTCTTCGCCATCTGCAGCATCCCCTTCGCCGCCTTCTTCATCGCCTGGGCCCAGCCGATTCTGCTCCTGGCCCTGGGTAAGAAGTTTCTGCCCGCCTTGCCCGCGATGCAGTGGTTGGGTCTTGGCTTGATTCCCTTCTTCCTTTCTAGCCTGTTTCAATATCTCTTCGCCGCTCTCGATGAACAAAAGAAGTTCCTCATCAGCACTTGTATCGGGTCAAGCCTGCGTATCGCCCTCCTCGTCATCCTCATTTACAACTTCGGCCTCGTTGGTCCTTCAATTGCCTTTACTGCTTCCGAGATTGTGATTGTAGGCATCTGGATGTTCCAACTTTCGAGGCTCGGCTACCCGACCCACTTCATTTCGCTCATTTGGCGTCCTTTGGCTGCGGGCGCGGCGATGTCATTAGTCCTTTACGCCGTCTGCGAGTCATCGGTCCTTTGGCAAGTCGGGGGCGCGACTTTCTCGCTGGTCGTCTATTTTTTTGGATTGCTGGCCTTGAGGACTTTTTCCGATGAAGAGATTCACCATGCGCGCGAGGGAATGGCTTTCGTTTCGCCCTTCGTCGCCTCCTGGGTCAAGAGACTGAGGCGCAACCCGTGAAGATGCCGCAGAGCGTAGGATCATGGTGGGAGCGCCTGACCGCATGGGCCGAAACCGGCGCGCGGCTCCTGGCTGCCTACTGGCTCTTGCTCGTCGGCTGCTCTCTAGTTTTCGGTTCAGCGATCCTTAAATGGGTTCAATTTCCCTTTAGTAGTAACCTTTCCGGCATGCAAGTCTCCCTCCTGCGCGATCCGGGAATTACCGCTCAGGTGAGTCTCTTTTCGGTCGCCGTCCTGGGCGTGATCGTTTTAGGAATCGGATTGCTCTTTCTAAAGAAATCACCTGCCCTGCTTGGTCTGACTGCCGCTATCGTCATTATGCTTTGGGCAATGACTCCTGCCCAGATCGCTTTCCGCCAGCCATCAATGCTGCGCCGGCTGACCTACGAGTTGCAGGTGGTGCCGATCCAGAACGTCTTCGCCCAAGATTATCTCCTGCAGAACTACGGCTCGCCGGAGATAGTTCCGAAACGGCTGGTTCTCTACAGCGCCTGGGGCCGGTTCGTCGCGGCCTGGTCTTTCCTTCGCCTAGGCTGGTATTGCTTTGGGTTGGGCGGATTCCTGATCGGCACTTATGCCATCGCCCAAATGCCAACTGGCAAACTGGGGCGCGCCCTCATCCTTCTCTGTCTGCCGATCGGCGCCCTCGCCATTATGCTGATTCCCCCGGCCATCGGGCAGCGTTACTTCACCGACGGGGCGTGGGCTGCGACCCACGGGCGAAATCAGGAAGCGATCGCTGCTTACCGCAAGGCAATCCGCTGGGATAGTTGGCATGCGCACGATATCGATCTCTATGCAACGATCGGCACGTTGCAAAAGCAGGCGGGCGTCTCGCCTAACTCTGCGGAACGTCACGTGGCTCGCGCGGTCGCTTTACGCGGCGAAAATCAATTCGAGGCGGCGATTTTTGAATTCGGCCTGGCCGAGGAAGCGGGCAGCGCGCTGGCCGATGCCGCGCATCGGGAACTGGCCGCCACGCGCATGTCGCTCGGTCTTGCCCTGTATCGTGCCGGGGGTATCAGCAGTGCGGTCACGAACTGGGAATTGGCTCTGGCCGAAGATTCGAGCCTGATTTATGCCCTGCCGTATCTCGCCCGTGGCTATTACGATATCGGGCGTTACCAGGCCGGGATCGAGGCGGCCGAGCGGCTGGCCAGGTTGATCAAGGACCATAAGTTCGCCCTGGCCAACGCCTACTCCACGGCGGCGGACTGTTACGCGAAGCTCGGCAGGGATGCCGAGGCACGCCGCTACTACGCCCTCTCGCTCGCAGCCGATCCGATTTTGAATTACTGGGCTTTAACTGGCCTCGCGGGAGAGTAGTTATGGAGAACCCCGATCAGGAAACATACCTATCATGCCACGCCATCCGCTGGTCGTGGACGCTAGTCATTATCTGTGGATTCCTGCTTGGATATTATGTCCTTCAGACTTACGGACTGCCCAGGCATCGACAATATCAGCTCGATTTCGGCAAGGCGAAGTGGATCGAAGCAGCAGTGGCGCGTGCTCCGGTCGCATATTTTCGCAAGGAGATTTACCTGACCGCTCTGCCGGCTCAGGCGTGGATTGAAGTCGCCGCTTCGGATAACTTCGGCTTGCTCGTAAACGGTCATACCATCGGCGTTCGCAACTCCGTTAAGACTTACGAGGCTGGCATCTATGACATCAAACGGGCGCTCAGAACCGGCACTAACGTCATTGCTGTTTCTGTCTCCCGGATCTCATATCCCGGCCCTGCCCAGCTGCGCCTGCGCGGCGAGATTCTCGAACGGGGAGGCAAAAGGACCCAGCTTCTCTCCGATGAATCGTGGGCCGTCACAAATAAGACAGGCATCGTCGCCGGATCAGAAGAGTGGAATGCGAAGCGCACACGGGATGAGACATGGCCGAAGGCGCGACTCTCGGCGCTGAATGATCAGAGTGTTGCCACCTCCCAGGTCGACATGAATCCCCTTCTCCTGGAACTGCCCAGGATTGGATACTGGATCATGGCGGACAATGGGCCGTCTGAAGCCGTTTTCTCCACGACGATCAAAGCGGATAGGTCGAAGCAGGAAACATGGATTCAGATCGCCAGTTCCGGGGATCTCGATCTGGCGATTAACGGACACATCATCAGCCTTGCGAGCTCCGCCGCGAGGGGGAGTAAAAAATTGCCGCACCTGCCATCCGCAGAGGAAACCGCGCCGCCGGTGGACAAATTTGGAAGGGTGGCAAAAGACAGGACGGCACCTGCAAATGCAGCGAGCGCACCTTTTCAAACCGTCAACCTCTCCGCCTACGATGTGAGTCACTGGATCAGGAGAGGACAAAATGTCATCGTTGCGACCGTCCGCGGCGAGCTCATGCCGGCCAGCCTTTTCGTTGATGGTTTCGTGGTTAAAGGAAATAAGGTTGATCGCTTCTCCACGAACGGGGCTTGGCGGATAGGCGAACGACCGAATTCCAATCAAGGTGACGCGCAACAGCGAACCATCCAGATTGGCCCGGATGGGATTGCTCCCTGGGGTTATCTGCCGCAGGAAACGGCCCGGCCTCTCGACCATTCTGGATTTGCCACTCTCTTTCAATCATGGGCCATCGTTGGCCTGACCCTCGGTCTCGTGATTGCCCTTTGGCTGATCGTCTCAGCCGTCGTTTCCCAATGGCTGGGTGAACCTTTGAACATTGCGATGGGACGTGATGCTTTGCTTCACGGACCAATCCTCGCCGGCCTACTCCTCCTGCTCCTGCCAAACTACGATCCAAGATTTCCGGTCGAGTGGTCTTTTCAGCCGATATTCGTCGTCGGGGCCTTCTCTGCCCTGATCTTGATCCGCCTCTTTCATCTGCTCGTCCAAACCTGGACGCCCGAGGTGAACCGCGCCGGCTTGGAGCGAATGAAGGCCGGCGCGAAATGGGAAACACGGAGCTCGCAGGCGAAAGCCATGATCTCTCGCGACCTGCGTTTGCCTGAGTTATTCGAAATTCCGTTCCGCCAGCTACTCCCCTACATGATTCTCATCCTGATCATGTTCCTCGGACTTGGCTTTCGTTACCAAGGCCTGGGTTACATGTCGTTTGACCACGACGAGATGGGCTTGGTTGCGAGATCGAAAGGCATCTTCAACCTAGGATTCCCCTACACCGTCTTTGCGGGCGAGGTTCGTTGGGCGACGACTTACGAAGCGGTGCCTTACCCTCTCGCGCTATTCGGATTTCTTTTCGGTTATTCTGAGTGGTCCATGCGGCTTCCCGCTTGCCTCATGGGCACCCTCTGCATCGCTGTGATTGGGCTTTTTGGGAGGCGATTATTCGACTGGCGGGTCGGTCTCTTTGCCGCTTTCCTCTACGCCTGTCTGCCGCTCAACATCCGTTGGGCTCAGAATGCATTTTACCTCTCGCAATGCCAGCTCATGGCGATGCTGACGTTTTGGTTCTTCTACGAAGCCATCCAAACCCGTCCTTTTAAGCAGAAATTTCTCACGGCTGGAGCTGTCACTTTCTGTTTAACCTATCTCTCCTGGGAGGGAACTGGCTTTCTCTTGCCTGCACTCTTCATGGGCTTGCTCTTGGTGCGTTGGGGACAATGGTGGTGGCTGAAGGACTTTCATCTTTACCGCTGTCTGTTTTTCATAGGTGCCCTGGTCGTCGCTCAGTATTGCTCGCGCATGCTGGCCGGCGCCGCCTATCTCCAGGTCGGATCTGGTCTTTCTAATTTGACGGGCCCTTCGCTCTATTTTCTCGCCCCGGGTTATCAGCCGATGTTCTACGTCGACAAGCTGCTCCTTTCGGAAAACCACGTCTTCTTTACCCTGATGATATTGGCGGGCCTGACTTTCTGCTGGAAGCACAGTGGTTTCCGCTATGTCGTCGCGCTCCTGGCAACCCTGTTCGTTTTACACACCAACTTTCTGGCCGCGCTCTCCCCGCGCTACTGCTACTATTTTCAACCACTCGTGATCTTGGGAGGCGTCGCGGCAACAGTCATGCTCTATGACCGCGTCCGGGCGCTCGCCCGCAGGGCTGGCGATTCACTCGTCGCGCGATTCGCCGCCCACGCGACCGGCATGGTGCTATTGCTTCTGCTCTTTGTGCAAAGCAACGAGTCGGTCCTGAAGACATATCAACTTTCCAGCGCGGGCGATGCGCCACAGATGATGGCCCGCTTGAACACTTATCGTTACGATTACCGCGGAGCGGCCGAATTCGTGAAGAATCATGCCCGGCCGGGAGACGTTATTTTGCCGGGCATCCCGCATGTTTTTAACTACTACGCCGGCATCCCGGGAACCTACTTCTTGAATACGCTCTTCAGTTCCAAGGTCCCTTACAATCAACTCCTCGATGAACCGCGCTTTGCCGACAAGTTCGGCGGCCTCCCGGTCATCCGCAATATTGCGGAGTTGAAAGACGTCGTGAATCGGTCGGGCCGGGCCTGGGTGATTTTTGCTCCCTACTCCTCGTTTGATAAGCTCAACAGCCCGGCCGTGCTGGACTACATCCATGAGAACTCCCGGGCCGAATTTGAAAGCTACCGGGCGAAAGTGCTTCTAATTCAAGGAGCCCAGCCGGGCGTCGCCTTAGCCGAGACGACTTATACCGCGGAGTAAACGCGATTTACCGCTTTGCGCGCCGCAGAACGCGCATTGAAAAGCATCGCGCCGAGTGATCCCTGCGACCGCGACCGAGCCGCTTCGAGTTCGCCCGCGATTCGTTTCACCTCGTCTGCCTTCTCCTGGACAGCTTTCTCGAAGATTTCCTCGGCGCATTCGTAGAGCTCAATATCGAAGGCGTTCTTCTGGTGGATGAGGTCCTGGGTCGCTTGTGGGAGATCGCGTTTTTTCGGACGGGAGCGGGTGACATTGAAACTCGAATAAGAGCTTAGCTTCCATCCGAAGCGGAGTTTCATGAGGGCAAGGCTTTCCTCGAGGCGCGCCGAGAGTCCCACAACGCTGAAACGCCGCCGCAGGTTGGCTTTGGCTGTTTCGAAAATCTCCCGAGTGCAAGGCTCTTCGAACTTTGAGCCTGCCACGATTTTCGACTGTACATTGTCGCGTTGCGCATTACGGACAAAGTCTTCCAGGGTCCAATTTTCTCGCCGCATCTTCCAGTAAAGCGGGTGCAGCTTGTAGCTCCGCATGAAATAGAAGGCCGAGATCACCCGGTCAACCGGATCGCGCAGGACCGTGATATAGGTCGCTCTTTGAGGAAGCACTTCGTGCAGGCCGAATGCCATGTGGCCCTTGAACATCCGGATCTTCCTGAGCCGATCGGGTGGAAGTGCGCGCAAATGCGCCGCAGACCACTGGAAGAGCACCGGATCGACTGAATACATTTCCTTGAGTGGATACTCCCATTCGATCAAACGATTAACCGTCGTTCCGGCGGTCTTGGGCAGGTGAAGAAAGATTACGGCTTCCGCCGAATCGCCATTGCGCGAAGCGGGGCCGCCTTGTGCGACCTGGCTTGGCAGTGGCGGAGTGGATTGGGAGCTCATCGTTGCTGACGGTATTTTCCTTCGGAAATCAGTTTCCTTTTATAAGCATCATAGCCCATTTTCTCTGCTTCCTGCCACATCTTTGAGACAGCGCCGGCGGTCTCAAAGCTGAAGCCATCGCCATGCCAAAGTTCCCAATATTCCCCGCCGGCGTGGACCACGTTGAGACACGCCATTTCGATCGAGCCCATTCGTTCGTTCGGGCGTGAAAGACCGGCCAGGCTTTGAAAACCATGATGCGCCCGGTCGCGGTACTTCTGGACGAGGTCATAGGACATCATTCCGGTGTCCTCTCTTCGTCCGGTCAGTTGGCAGTTCTGGATACTAAAACGCGCGGGATATTTGCTCAGGCCCGTCTCGACGATTCGTTCAAGAAAGGATGGCGGCAGGTCCAAAACCTTCGACACATGCAGGGAAAGATCCTGTTTCGGAAACGCCATGCCCCACACCTCAATGAATTTTTTGTAAACCTCGAACAGCTTCGCCTCGTAATCGCCCAGATCTTGCCAGCGGGAAAGGTCGCGGCGGGTCTTTGGGAGATGCATTTCTGCGCTCATAAAATTAGCACATGTAAGCACGACGCTAACACAGAGCGGATCGCTGGCGTATTGCTTTCCCAGTTGCTCGATAATGCGGGCAAATTCACGCTGGTAAACAGGATCCCACGGAATAGGAAGCTTGACCGCTTCACCGACGTTAGCACGGTGGGGATTGGTCACCCGGGTTTCGAATGGTTGCGCGCCATCGGCGTAGACGAACGGCGGAGTGTAGACGCCAGGCTTGAGGCAGAGCTGATACTTCATCCCGATTCCGCGCAAAACCGCCACTGTTTTGTCGATCGCGCTGAAGTCGGGCTTCCCCGGCTCTTTCTCGATCCGGTCCCAAGGAATATGCAGGCAAACTCCCGAGAGGTAGGGATTCACCCGCACCTGGGCTGAAAACTTGGCAAAGGTCGCTGCGTCGGCCGGCAGCTTTTGCATCACCCAAAGCCCGGTCCGGAGAGGGGGCCCGCTGATCTCGGCCCGGGTTGGAGGTTTGAGTAATGCGAGGATTGTTACAACCAGGAAAATCTGAAAGGCCGGCAACCTGCACAGGAAACGCATCGCCGAAAGACCACGCCGTCTAATGCGAACCACCCGTCTTAAGCTGCTTGTCGAAGAAACTCGTGATGTCACTCGCGATTGGCTTGTAAACCACATCGCGCTAAACCTCGCCGTCGGGAAAATCCGGCCGCGGCTGCCGTTGTCGGCCGGGTGCGAGCTGAGCCCACACAATGGAACCGGCTATGCCTGCCACCAGCCAGGCCAGGCGCTGGTGACCAATAGTTTGCAACCCTTTAGATCTCATATCGCGGAGGCGATTTTGGTCATCAAGAATCGCCCGGCTCCAACGGTCGATTTATACAAGCTTTCAACGGAACCAGGTTTCTCGAGAGTGCGGAACGCAGCCAGGCCCTCCCTGACTTCCTTCTCCTTTTTGGCAAGGCTGGCTTCAAACAGACCTTTGCCGAATTCATAGAGCTCGAGATCAAGCCGGTTATGTTCCTTGATCATTTCCACCGCGCTCGGCTCCACTTTTGGACGAGTCTTGGAAACCTTGTGGTTCTCATAAAAGGGAATCTCCCAGTCGAAGGTTTTCGCGATGAGCATGAGGCTTTCCTCAAAACGCTCGCTCAGTCCGACGATACTGAACGATCTCGCCAGGTTCTCCTTGGCTATCTCCAAGGTGCTCTCCTCGCATTTTCCGTTACTCTTTATTCCGGCGATGAGACTGCATTGCATGTTCTGGCGCTGCGGGGTCAGACGAATGAAATTCTCCACCCCAATCCTCTCGCTCTTCACTTTACGGTGCATCGGGTGCAGGGGCCGGCGCTGTAGGAAATAATAGGAAGACAGGAAACGCGCCACGGGCTCGCGCAGCATGGTAATGTAAGTCGAACCTTGCGGTAGATATTCGTGGACTCCGTAATAAAGGTGGCCGCGGACCATGCGGAGACGCCGGCGGCGCGCTTCGGGCAGCTGCTTCAATCGCTCGGGCGTCGCCCGGATCCGATACGGATCCATGGTGAAAATGGAGAGTGGATTGTATTGCCACTCGATGATGCGGTTCAGGGTCGTCCCGGCCGTCTTCGGTATGTGGAGAAAGATAAGTGCCCGCTGCTCCATTTTTTCCATCATAGCGGTGCCGTCTCCCTCAGGCAACTTCAGCCTGGCAGGGGGCCATACCGGTTGTATTATTCCCGCCTCCCCTAGGCTCCCTCCAGCACTCCGCCGCGGCGTTTGGCCAGCAATCGGCGCATCGCCTTGCGAGACGGATTGTTGCGCATCAGGTCACCGTAGACTCGACCCGCAAACAGGTCCGTAATGTCGTCCTGTGCGTCACCTGAAGCCATGCGCGTGAACACGAGCGGGTATTCCCAGAAGGTATCGATCAGGTCACGAATCGCATCCTGGCCTTCGCCCGTGACCGCCTCATATTCGGCAAACGGATTTCCATTGGTGCCGCCTTCTTCGCCCAGATGTTTTTTGATCGCCTCGGCCGCAAGCTCACCTTCCTTCATCGTCAAGAACACCCCGAAAGAAAAAATAGGATCGGTGAATTGATGTGCGTCGCCGACACAGACGAAGCCTTTCCCGGAGTAGTTTGTCGTCGAATAGGAGTAGCTGGTGACCGTGCGGACTTCTTCGACGAATGAAGTCTTCGTGATGCGGCGCGTCAGTTCCGGGTTCAGGCTCAGAATTTCCCGGCGAAGATATTCTGTTTTGTCGAGGCCCTGCGCCTTAAAGTACGCTGCCGGCGCGACGACGCCGACACTGACGAGGTTGCGAGCGAGCGGAATCGTCCAGCTCCAGTGGTCGCGTTCCTTGTAAAAGATAAGCGTATTGCCAAAACTCTTCGAAGGCTCCGATCCAAGATCGAGGGTCATATCCTCGATTTGGGAGTAGACACCAATCTGGTTGGCGTAGCCCCCCTTGACCTTCGGCCCGGTCACGCCGCGATTAGCGAGAAAGGTTGCCTGGCCGGAGCAATCGACCAGGACTTCGCAATGCAAGTTCTCCAGCGTGCCGTTTTCGTTCCGGATTTGAAGACCAACGATCTGGCCATTCTTTTGAATCGGCGCAACCGCTTCACACTGCATATATTCGGCCCCGCGCGCGAGCGCGGCGTCAAGCAGGATCTTGTCGAAACTGCTCCGCGTCACCGACCAGGTTGAATTCGGCAACATCGCGTTCGTTTCCGGGCAGCGTTTTTTGACTTCCACCCAGAAGGGGGTGCCGAGAGGATTGTAGACGTTAACCCCGTATTTGACCGGATAATCCTGTGCCAAAAGCTCTTTTTCGAGATCGAGCGTGCGGATGGCGTTGCCGCACTCGCCGGTGAGTGATTCGCCGATGTGAAAGCGGGGGAAGTTCTGCCGCTCGATGATCAGCGGTTTGATGCCCGATTGGATAAGATGAAGCGCCGTGGCCGCTCCTCCTGGTCCACCGCCAATGATGATCACCTGTCGTTTTTTCATAAAAATTTTTGAGAGCTTGATTTTGGGAGGTCACCGGCAATCGCGGGATTGGGCAAGATTTATTTAAAATGACTATGTGGCACCACCAGAAAGGCAGGGCCGAATGGGAACGATATTTTTCAGCTTATTGAACTTTATCCTCAAATGTCAACTACGGCCTTATGAGCTCGTCGGACGCACAATTCCGGCCGCGCATGCTTTGTAGCTTGGTCCCCAGGTCGAAAGTCATGGTTGAAGGCCTCACCTGTAGTCACGCGACAGAGATCGTTTTGGAACCTTCGCCGGTTGACTGCGCCGGAAAAATGTAATAAAACGGACGGGAATTGGGACGGAGAACCGATTCAGCCCAGGCGCGCGAGCCTGTGGCAGGCAAGTCGTCCGGCGCCACGTCCGTTGCGCTTGTAACTTTATCCGTTTGAATCGTGGATCTTTTACCCATCATTGAATAATCAAGGCTATAGAGAGTAGAATCCTAGCCAGACAGCCCCTGGACGATCTTCGCACGGTATAGGGTGATCGCACGCTGACTATTTCGACCTTATGGCATTCCTCTTACATCAACTCCTTACCCAAAGTGCTGCTCGACGACCGGAGTCCGAAGCCGTGCGACTGCTCGATCAAGCGTTGACCTACGGTGAATTGGACCGACTGAGTAACCAGATCGCCCAAGCCCTGATCGCGAACGGAGTCGAGCGCGGCGACCGCGTCGGGCTCTACTTGCACAAATCGCCGTCCGCGATCGCGGCCATCTTTGGGATTATGAAGTCTGGTGCGTGTTACGTCCCGGTCGACGCGAATGCTCCCGGTATGCGGCTGCAGGAGATCGGACGCCAATGCGGATTCAAGGCGCTGATCACGAGTCATGTCCTCTATCAAAAGCTAGGGACAGGCTTCCACGGCCAGTGCCAGATGAACGCGATCTTTTTCGTCGATCAGGCGCCCGAGAGTTCTCTTCCCCTGCCGGCGTTTACCTTTAATGACGCCCTGCCGGGCTATTCCGATGCGGATCCGGCGGTCCCCGCGATCGACCATGACCTCGCCTACATCCTCTTCACGTCTGGCTCTACCGGGACTCCAAAAGGAGTCATGCTCTCGCACCTCAATGCGCTGACCTTTGTCAATTGGAGCGTGGCGACCTTCGGAATTACTGCGCAGGACCGGCTTTCAAACCACGCCCCGTTCAATTTCGATCTCTCGGTTTTCGATCTGTTCGTTGCAATCGCCGCCGGCGCCGCGATCTCGCTGGTGCCCGAGGGCCTGGCTGTTTTTCCGCTGCAACTTTCCGCGTTCATCCAGGACCAAAAAATCACTGTCTGGTACTCCGTTCCGATGGTGCTCACGCTTCTCCAAGCCCGCGGCAAACTCGAGCAGCGGGATTTGTCGGCTCTCCGGATCATCCTCTTCGCCGGCGAAGTTTTCCCGACCAAGCACCTGCGCGCGCTGATGGAAAAACTCCCCGACAAGCGCTACGCAAATCTCTACGGGCCGACCGAGACGAACGTTTGCGCCTACTATGAAGTGGAGCCGCTTTCGCCGGAAGAGACCGCGTCCATTCCGATCGGCAAAGCCTGCGCCAACACCGATCTCATCGCCATCAGCGCCGAAGGCAGGAAAGTCACGGGCCCGGGCGAGGAAGGGCTTCTCTACGCCCGAGGCTCGACGGTCATGCAGGGCTATTACGGCCGCCTGGAACACACCGCGGCCTCATTCATTCCCAACCCGTTCGCCGAAGGCCGGGAAGAGAAACTCTACTGCACGGGCGACTGGGTCACTCTCGACGAGAAAGGCAATTTCCTGTTCGTGGGGCGGAAAGATCACATGATCAAGACCCGCGGCTACCGCGTAGAACTGGGCGAAATCGAAGCGGTCATGGTGGCACATCCCTCGGTCGACGAAGCTGTCGCCCTGCCGATTCCGGACGAGGCGATCGGGAACACCATTCACGCGATCGTCACCATCGCCGACAGCTGCACGATCGACTCGATGCAACTCAAACAACATTGCGCGGAGAAATTGCCGGCCTACATGGTGCCCGAGAAGATCGAATTTCGGGATTCACTTCCCAGGACCGACAACGGGAAGATCGATCGCCGCCGATTGGTCGGGGAACTGACCCCCGCCCAGCAATAACCGCCGTTCAGAGTGGACCCAGGACGGTTTGAGCGCGCTCCAGATCCGCCGGGACCCCGATGTCGATAAAAACTCCTCGCGAAATCAAACCGTAGAATTTCTTCCCTAAAAACTTCGGGAAAACATCACGCTCCAGCGAAATCGCGCTCCCCCTCTCGAGGTCGCTGACAATCTCCTTCCGCAGCAGATAAATCCCCGCATTGATTAGGCCCGCGCCGGTGCGCGAGCCTTTTTCGACGAATTCGGCCACCCGTCCGTCCGCATCGATTGTTACGCTGCCGTAGCGGCCCACGTCCGGGACCTCCTGTAGGATCATCACGATGTCGGCTTTCGTTTGGAAAAACATATCCGCCATCGCCGCGAGGCTCCAATCCACATAGCTGTCGCCGTTCATTACCACCACCGGATCGCTCAGAAGCTCCTCCGCCAACTTGAGCGCGCCACCCGTCCCGAGGGGCGCATCCTCCTCGGAGTAATGGAGACGAAGCCCCACGCTCTCCCCGCTACCGAAGAACTTTTCGATCTGGTCCGCCCGGTAACCGGTGCCCAGGATCACATCCTGCACACCCTGGCCCCGCAATTCTTGCAGGAGCAATTGGAGAAACGGAACGTTCCCGATTAGCGCCATGGATTTAGGCCGGTCGCTCACCACCGCACGCAGCCGCGTGCCCAGCCCGCCGCAGAGAACAATAGCCCGCAGAGCAGGCCCAAAATCCGCCGATCCTTGCGTGTTATTCATGAATCAGCCACGAAACTAGCTGGCAGGAATTTTTCGACAACACGCTTCCTGCGCCGCCGGAAAGATCCCCGGCAGAGAGACGGGATCAGCGTTCGCAAAAGCGCCGAAATAGGCTTACCTTCCGTTTCGCAATTATGGATCAATTGGTCATTCAGGATTTACACGTTTCGATCGGCGAACAGGAGATCATCCGCGGTCTCAGTCTCACCGTGCCGAAGGGGGAAGTGCACGCCATCATGGGGCCGAACGGCTCCGGCAAGAGCACCCTCGCCAAGGTGCTCGCCGGTCACCCCGATTACACCGTCACTTCCGGCTCGGTCCTGATGGACGGGGAAAATCTTCTCGAGGCGGAGGCGGACGAACGCGCCCGCAAAGGGCTTTTCATGGCGTTTCAATACCCGAGCGAAATTCCCGGCGTCACCATCGCTAATTTCCTCCGCGCCGCCGTGCAGGCGCGCATGCCCGAGGGTGAGGAACTGGAGGCGACCGACTACTACGCCCGTCTCTACAAGAAGATGGATTTGCTTGGCATGGATCGCTCCTTCACGTCGCGCTCGGTCAACGAGGGGTTTTCCGGCGGCGAGAAAAAGCGCAACGAGATTTTGCAAATGGCCATGCTCGAGCCGAAATACGCCGTCCTCGACGAGACCGACAGCGGGCTGGACATCGATGCCCTGAAAATCGTCGCCGAGGGAGTGAACTCGCTCCGCGGCCCGACGCTCGGGGTTCTTCTCATCACTCACTACCAGCGGCTTTTGAATTACATCGTGCCCGATCACGTGCACGTCATGGTCAAGGGACGGATCGAACTCAGCGGCGGCAAGGATTTGGCCCTGCAATTGGAAGAAAAGGGTTACGATTGGGTGCGCGAGGACATCACTGAACCCGCCCTCGCCTAACAAGGAGACTGCAATGGTTAAACAAAATACGACTCTCGATATCGAACGGAACCTGGGCAATTTCGCCTATCCGGAAACGCACACGCACGACGCCGGCGTCGGCCTGACCGAGAAGACGATTCACTACATCTCGGACGTGAAACAGGATCCCGATTGGGTCCGCGAGTTCCGCCTCAAAGCCTACAAGACTTTCCTGAGCAAGCCGATGCCGACGCATTGGGCGAGCAGGGATCTGGAAGCGATCGTGTTCGATAATATCCGCTACTACCTCAGCGGCGGCACCCAGGCGAAACGCACCTGGGAAGAAGTGCCCGATGATGTGAAGCGCACCTTCGAACGGCTCGGCATCCCGGAGCAGGAACGCAAATTCCTTGCCGGCGTCGAAGCGCAGTTCGATAGCGAGGCCGTCTATTCCAACATCAAAAAAGCGGTCGGCGAACAGGGCGTGATCTTTGTCGGCAGCGCCGATGGATTGAAGGAGCACCCGGAAATTTTCCGGAAGTGGTTCGGCAAAGTCATCCCGACCGGCGACAACAAATTCAGCGCGCTCAACAGCGCCGTCTTCAGCGGCGGCTCCTTCATCTACGTCCCGCCGGGGGTGAAAGTGAAGCACCCACTCCAGGCTTATTTCCGGATCAACGCCGAGAACTTCGGCCAGTTCGAGCGCACCCTCATCATCTGCGACGAAGGCGCCGAGCTGACCTACATGGAAGGCTGCACCGCGCCGAAATTCAACACCGCCACCCTGCACAGCGCGGTCGTGGAGCTGGTCGCAATGAAGGGCGCCAAGATCCAGTACATCACCGTCCAAAACTGGTCGAACAATGTCTTCAACCTCGTCACTAAGCGCGGCCTCGCCCACGAGGAAGCGGAAGTGAAATGGATCGATTGCAACATCGGCTCCCGCCTCACGATGAAGTATCCAGGCGTGGTCATGAAAGGCCGCAAGGCCCGCGGCGAAGTGATCTCGATTGCGCTCGCCGGCGACGGCCAGCACCAGGATACCGGCGCGAAAATGGTCCACGCCGCCGATGAAACGACGAGCAACATTATTTCCAAGAGCATCTCGATCGGCACCGGCCGGGCCACCTACCGCGGCCTTGTCCACGTCCCGAAGCATCTCAAGAACTGCAAGAACAACACCGAGTGCGACGCGCTTTTGATTAACGCCAACAGCCGCACCGACACCTATCCGGCGATCACCGTCCGCGGGACTGGCAACGCCGTGCAGCACGAAGCGAGCGTCAGCCAAGTCAGCGCGGAGCAGATCTTTTACATGCAGCAGCGCGGCCTGACCGAGGCCCAGGCGATGAGCCTGAGCGTGAACGGTTTCGTCAACGATCTCGTCCGCCAGTTCCCGATGGAATACTCGGTCGAGCTCAAGCGCCTGATCGAACTTGAGATGGAAGGCTCCGTCGGCTAAGTTCGCCCGCAGAAACGGACGCAGTTTGGCGGCGGTCTCGGGACCGCCGTTCGCGTCTCTGCCCGCTATGAGCAACCCTTCCGCTGTTCTCGAAGAAAAGCGCGCCGTCAAACCGGAAACCGCCCGTATTCTCTGCGGCAACCAGGGCCGCGCCGACGATAAGCTGCCGGCCTGGTTCATCGATCAGCAGCGCGTGGCGTGGACTCAATTCGAGAGTTTACCGATGCCGGCCCGAACCGATCAGGCTTGGCGTTTTTCCACCGTCGGCGCCCTCGATCTGGCACCGTTCGTGACCGCGGGGCCTTTGTCCCAGGCGGATAGCCGCGAAATTGTCGAGTGTTCCACGGGTCTCGCCGAAACTTCCGGCCGCCTCATTTTTGCCGACGATCATTTCCTGGAGCGCGACGCTCTTTCCGAGAAACTCCGCAAAGCCGGCGTCATCTTCCAGCCGCTTGAGCGCGCGATGATCGAGCACGAAGAATTGTTCCGGCGCCATTTCATGAGCCAACCGGCCACGCTCGGCTCGGCCAAGTTTGCCGCGCTCCACGAAGCATTCGTTAGGTCGGGCACTTTCCTCTATGTCCCTCGCGGCGTGGAAGTGGAACTGCCGCTCGAGACCTTCCATTGGCTGCACGCCGAGAACGCTGCCATTTTCCCGCACACTCTGGTCGTAGCCGACGATCTCTCCAAGGTCACGCTCGTCGAGCATTTCCGCTCGAGCGATCGGCACCGCGCCGGTTTCGCCTGCGGCGTGAACGATCTCATCGTCGGCGCGGGCGCCAAGGTCACCTACATCTGCGCGCAGGATTGGAGCTATCAAACTCTCAGCGTCCAGATCAACGACACCACCGTTGGACGCGACGCCGCGGCCTTGAATCTGCATCTCGGCCTCGGGGGCAAATATTCCCGCCTGGAAAGTCTCAGCCGCCTCACCGGCGAAGGTGCGCACAGCGACATGCTCGCGGTCGCGATCGGCGACGACGTGCAGGAGTTCGACGCTCGCACCCTGCAGGACCACGCCTCTCCCCATACCTACAGCGATCTGCTTTTCAAAAACGCGCTCAATGGCCAGGCGCGCAATACCTTCGGCGGCCTGATCCGGGTCGAGCCACACGCTCATTTCACCGACGCCTACCAAAAAGTTCGCAACCTCCTGCTCAGCGACGACGCCGAGGCAAACTCGATGCCGGGTCTCGAGATCATGGCCGACAACGTGAAGTGCAGTCACGGCGCGACCTCGGGTCAGATCGATGAAGAAGAAATGTTTTACCTGCTCGCCCGCGGCATTCCTGCCTCCGTCGCGCGCCAACTTCTCGTCGGTGGCTTCCTCAACGAAGTCCTCGAGCGTCTTCCCGATCCGGTGCTGGTCGCGAAACTTGAAGAATTGATCGCGGAAAAGTTCGCTCGCCGGTCGCGTTAATTGTTTGCGTCGCTTTCCGCTGGCGGGTAATCTCGCTCGCATGGACGTCAGCGGTACGATCGAAAAGATCCTGCGCCGGAAGAGCGACCAAATCTGGTCCGTCTCGCCTGACGCCACGGTTTACGACGCGATCGCGCTCATGGCCGAAAAAAATGTCGGCGCACTCCTCGTGATGGAGAATGAGAAGTTGGTCGGGATTGTTTCGGAACGCGATTACTCGCGCAAGGTGATGCTCCGCGGCAAGACCTCGCGCAACAGCACCGTTCGCGAAATCATGACGACCGAGCTAACCACGGCCAATCCGCGCGAAACGGTGGAAGATTGTCTCCGCTTCATGACGGAGAAACGAATTCGTCATCTCCCGGTGGTGGCGAATGGCTCGTTATGTGGCGTCATTTCCATCGGCGATCTGGTCAAGGAAGTGATCTCGGCCCAGAGCGCGACGCTCGATCAAATGCGCGATTACATTGCCGGCGGCTACCCCTGCTAGAGCTGCCAGACGGTTTTCCCCGCCACGATCGTTCGTACCGCCCGGCCCTTTAGCTTCCAGCCATCGAACGGCGTGTTGCGCGAAGCGGATTGAAAACCGCCCGCATCGACCGTCCATTCCAGCTCGGGATCGATCAGCGTCACATCCGCCGCCGTGCCTGACGACAGACTGCCCGCTTCCAAGCCTAGCAACCGCGCCGGATTCACCGTCAGCATCTCGATCAGACGGGGCAACCCGATCGTCTTGTGCCGGTGCACCAGGAGATCGATGAACAACCCAAGCTCCGTTTCCAGTCCGACAATTCCAAAGGGCGCGCGATCGAACTCGACTTCCTTCTCAAACTTCGCGTGCGGGGCGTGATCGCTCGCCAGGATATCGAGCGTGCCGTCGGCGATGCCTTCGAGCAGCGCGTCGATGTCGCGCTGCGTCCGGAGCGGCGGGTTCATCTTGAAATCGGTGTCGAAATTCTGAATCGCCTCATCCGTGAGCGCGATGTGATGCGGGCAAACTTCGCCGCTCACCTTCACACCCCGCGCCCGCGCTTCGCGCAGGAGTCGCACGCTTCCCGCCGCGCTGATGTGCTGGCAATGAATCCGGTGATCGCAGAATTCCGCGAGCAAAGCATTGCGTGCGACGATCGCTTCCTCGCCCACTGCGGGCCAGCCGGGCAACCCGAGGAGCGTGCTCCAGTAGCCTTCGTGCACGAGGCCACTGCCGACCAGATTGTAGTCCTGGCAATGATCGAGCACCGGCACGCCGACCATCCGCGCGTACTCGACCGCACGGCGCATGAGTTCGTTATTCTGGACACAATGTCCGTCGTCGGTAATGGCGACGACGCCGGCCTGGGCAAGGGAACCGATCGGCGCCAGTTCCTCGCCCGCGAGATTTATTGAGATCGTGCCGGTCGGCAAGACGCGGACGCAGGCCACTTCCGCCGCCCGATCCTTGATCCAGGCAATTGTGCTCGGACTGTCTGCCACCGGCGAGGTGTTGGGCATGCAAACGACAGTCGTGAAACCGCCCGCTGCCGCTGCCCGCGCGCCGGACTCGATCGTTTCTTTCCAACCAAAACCGGGTTCACGAAAATGAACATGGAGATCGATCAAGCCGGGACTAACGATCAGACCAGTGGCATCAATCGTTTCAAATTTCTCTTTTCGGTCTACGGGCGCCGCGCTGATTCGGCCATCGACGATGAAAAGATCACCGACCTCGTCGCGCTTGTTTGCCGGATCGATGATCCGGCCGTTGCGAATCAATATCCTCATGGTCGCGCCACGCCTCCGCACAAATAGAGAACTGCCATCCGCACTGCGAGTCCGTTGGTGACCTGGTCGAGAATCACGCTCTGCGGACCGTCCGCCAGCTCGCTGTCGATCTCGACCCCTCGGTTCACCGGTCCGGGATGCATAATCAGACAATCGGGCTTTAACAGTTCGGCCCGCTTTTTCGTTAGGCCAAAAAGACGGATGTACTCGCCAATTCCGGGAAAATATTCTTTCCGCTGCCGTTCATGCTGGATGCGGAGCAGGTTTACGACGTCGACCGTCGGCAGCACCTCTTCCAGCTTGTGCGAAACGGAGACTCCGAGTTTCTCAAAGTCGCGCGGCACCAGCGTGCTCGGCCCGACCAGCGTGACCTTCGCGCCCATTTTCAGGAGCGCGAAAATATTCGAGCGCGCCACCCGGCTGAAAAGAATGTCGCCGATGATCGCGACATGGAGGTCGGCGACGTTGCCTCTCTTTTCGCGAATCGTATAAAGATCGAGCAGGCCCTGGGTCGGATGTTCGTGCGCGCCGTCGCCGGCGTTGATCACGCTGGAGCCGATGCGGCGGGCGAGAAACTGCGGCGCGCCGGCCGAACTGTGGCGGATGACGATGATGTCGGCATGGTTCGCTTCCAAGACCCGGGCGGTATCCTTGAGCGTCTCGCCTTTCGTTAGGCTGGAGGCCGAGGCCGAGATGTTGACGATGTCTGCACTGAGGCGTTTTGCCGCCAGCTCGAAAGAGGTGCGGGTACGCGTGCTCGGCTCGATGAAAAAATTGATCAGCGTTTTGCCCTGCAAGGCCGGGACTTTTTTGACGTCGCGCGTTCCGACCTGCTTGAAGGCGTCGGCCGTATCGAGGACGAGGTTGATCTCCTCCGCCGAAAGTTCGCGCAGGCCGAGCAGGTCTTTGCGCGTCCAGCGCGTCGTTTCGCTATTCATTGGGTTTCAAAAGCCAGACGCCATCCGGTTCGTGATCGAGACTTTCCAGGCGCACCCGAACCCGTTCGACGCGCGCGGTCGGGAGATTTTTGCCGACGAAATCCGGCCGGATCGGCAACTCGCGATGTCCGCGATCGATCAGGGCGGCAAGTTGAATGCAGGCCGGACGGCCAAACGATCCGAGCGCATCCATCGCGGCGCGGCAGGTACGGCCGGTAAAGAGCACATCGTCCACGATAATAACCGTCCGCCCCTCGAGCGGGAGCGGCAACTGCGACGCCCTCACGACCGGCACCCCCTTCCGCCTCCCGTGATCGTCGCGGTGCATCGAGACATCGATCACCCCGGTCGCGACGCGCACTTTTTCAATCGTCTCGATTTCATCCGCGATCCGCCGCGCCAGGTCGACGCCCCGCGCCGGGATGCCGGCGAGGATGAGCGCCGAGAGATCCCGATTGCGCTCGATGATTTCGTGCGCGATCCGACGCAGGGCGCGACGCATATCCTCGGCATCAAAGATGCGGACGGCGTCGGTCGCGGTCGTTAGGCTGGTTTTACTCATCTCCTTCGCGACCTCGCAGGATCGCATTAAAGGAAGCGTGCGATTTCTAGGCCGGCGCTTTCGCCAGTCTCGATTCGCGCACTCTTCGTTCGCGCCAACTGGAGCGATGTTTCACGATCCAGTCGAGCAGCGCCTTTTCAAAGCCGATATCGGAACCGGCCTTTTCACTTTCGATCCATTTGTGTTTCAGAATCTCTTCGCGCTCGGCGAGGAATTCCTTATAGAGGACCGAATTCTTGAGAAAATGCGCCCCGGCGTCGTCGGACGAATCCATTTCAGCAGGTTTGTTCATTGCACTCCATTCCACCAATCCGTTGCCGGGTTAGTTCCTTAGCATTAGACGAACCAAGGCGGCGGTTATTTAGCGAAAAGTAGCGGACGAAGGCAAGCATTTAGGTTGTGGGCAGCATCTCCCGAATTCGCTGCGCGACGCGCACAAACTCCGCGCTCACGGGCGAATCTTTCGCTTCCGCGGTCACCGGCATCCCGCGGTCGCCCGCCTCGCGGGTCGCGATATCGATCGGGATTTGCCCGAGCAACGGGACGCGAATCCGTTTCGCTTCGCGCTCGCCGCCGCCAGAGCCGAAGATGTCGTAACGGACTCCGTCGGAGGGGGAAAGGAAGTAGCTCATGTTTTCGATCAATCCGAGAACGGGCACATTAACCTTTTCGAACATGGCCGAGGCTTTGCGTGCATCGATCAACGCAACTTCCTGCGGCGTCGTGACGATGATCGCGCCGGAGAGCGCGACTGTTTGCACGATCGTGAGCTGGATGTCGCCTGTGCCGGGCGGAAGATCGAGTACGAGAAAATCGAGTTCGCCCCACTCCACCTGCCGCAAAAATTGCTGGGTGTAGCGTGTCACCATCGGCCCGCGCAGGATGGCCGGCGCGGCGTCATCGAGGAGAAACCCCATCGACATCAGGCGCAGGCCGTATTGCTCGATCGGGATGATGTGATTGTCCTCCGTCGCCATCGGTCG
>JALYQE010000182.1 GCA_030855965.1 Verrucomicrobiota bacterium
GGGGTGGGCGTGGATTGCAAGAGAGACCCAAGCCATGTTCGCGGAAGCGACAAAGCGCTTCCCTCCAGGCGCGAACGGACGGGAGCTGGTTGAAACCGCGCTCGCCCTCCAAGAAAGCTCGACGACGCTAAACGCATACCGACGAAGCGCCGGCAACCCGAACCGCTCGATCGAGTGGCGCGAAGGCGGGCCTTTCGCGAAAGTCTCCGATGCCATCGCCCGTCGTGACCCAGAATGCGCTCTTTCAGCGGCTGCATCCGCGCCTGGCAGACTGGTTTCTCGCCACCTACGGTAGCTTTACGGACGCGCAGCTGCGTTGCGTGCCCTCGATCCTGGAGCGGAAATCCATCCTCCTCACCTCGCCTACGGGCAGCGGCAAAACGCTCGCCGGATTCCTCGGCGTATTCGATGATTTTCTGCGACGATTCGAGGCCGGGAAGCTGTCGTTAGGCGTACACTGCCTCTACATCTCGCCCCTGCGCGCGCTCACCTACGACATCGGGAAAAATCTGCGCGCGCCGATCGCCGGGATGGGACTGGAGAAGGAGTTGCTGATTCACGTCCGGACCGGCGACACGAGCGCGGGCGAGCGGGCGAAATTCCGGCGCAAGCCGGCGCACTTTTTGGTCACGACCCCGGAGAGCCTGGCTGTCATGCTGGCCCAGGAAAGTTTCGCCGCCCATCTCGCGAGTTGCCGCTTCGTCATCGTCGACGAGCTCCATTCCTTCGCCGGGACCAAGCGCGGGGTCGATCTCATGCTTTCGCTCGAGCGCCTGGAGCGGCTGATTTCCTTGCCAAACGAAAAGACACGGCCGCTCTGCCGGGTGGGATTATCGGCCACGGCCGCGCCGCTCAAGTTGCTGGCGAAATTTCTCGCCGGCGGCGGCCGCCCCTGCCGGATTGCGCAGGCGAAGATGGAGAAGGAATCGATCGTCGAAGTTTTCTCGCCGATTCGGCGCAAACCCTACCCGCCCGCCGGCTACACCGGCATCCGGCTTTACGCCGAACTGGCAGAGCTGATCCAGTCGCGCCGCTCGGTCATCGTTTTTACCAACGTGCGCTCGGCCGCGGAACAGCTCGGGTTGCGCCTGAAAGAGCTGCTGCCCGATCTCGCCGGCCAGATCGAGATTCACCACGCCTCGCTCGATCGCAGCGTGCGGATGGAAGTGGAAGACCGGCTCAAGAATGGCGAGCTGCGCGCGGTCGTTTGCTCGACCAGCCTCGAGCTCGGGATCGACATCGGCGCGGTCGACCTCGTCGTGATGGTGGCGACGCCGAAGGGCGTGTCGCGCGCCATCCAGCGCATCGGCCGGTCCGGGCATTCCTTAAACAAGAGCAGCCACGGCGTGCTCGTCGCGACCAACATCAACGACCTTGTCGAAGCCACCGCCACCGCGCAACTCGTGCGGGAAGCGGTGCTCGATCCCATCCGGATCCTGGAAAAGCCTAACGACGTCCTCGCGCAGCACATCGTAGGGATGGCCGCGCTCGCTCCGATCACGATCGACGACGCCTTTGCCATCGTGAGGCGGGCTTACCCTTTCCGCGAACTGGAGCGCGACGAGTTTGAGCATGTCCTCGAATACCTGACCGGGGGCGGGGAATCGTTGCAGCGGCAGTACACCGGCCTTTTCGGCAAAATTGCGATCGCGGACGGGATCATTTCGCTCGCTCATCCGCGGGTGACGCGCGAGTTCCTGGTCAACATCGGGACGATCGTCTCGGAGGGTTTCGTCAGTGTCCTGCTCGGGCGGCGCCGGCTCGGGTCGGTCGAGGAGGGATTCATCAAGCAGCTCCAGGTGGGCGAGCTTTTTGTCCTGGGCGGGCGAGTCGTTAGGCTGATCGACACCGGCGTCCAGGAAGTCTACGTCGAGCGGGCCGATGGCCATCTCCCGACCATCCCGCGCTGGAACGCGGCCAAGATGCCGCTCACCTCCGGCCTGGCCAGGGCGGTGGGCGATCTGCGCGCCGATCTCGACGCGCGCCTCCGCGCCGGGCCGGACGCCGAGGCGGTTGATTGGCTGGTCGAGTCGTATCAAATCTCAATCGCCAACGCGCAGCCGATCGTCGAGTTCTTCCGCGCGCAACTCGCCATCTCGGAAATTCCGGTGTTGGGCAAACTCTTGATCGAGCTCTATCGCGAAGACGATTTTTCCCATTACTTCTTTCATTCCCTCATCGGGCGAAGCGCGAACGACGCCCTCTCGCGCATCGTGGCCTGGCGCGTCCAGGACCGGATCGGCGGGAACGCGCTCGTCACGATCGACGACTACGGATTTCTCCTCACCCTGCGCCGTTTCCAGGAGCTGCCGCTCGCGCAATGGAAAGGCTGTTTCCGCCGGGCGGAGGCGGAGGAAGATTTGCACGCGGCCTTGCGCGGCTCGGAGCTGGTAAAATGGCAGTTCCGTGGGGTGGCGCAGACCGGTTTGATGGTGCCGCGCAACCTGCCGGGCCGGGAACGAAAACCGCGTCAGCTGAGCTGGAGTTCGGAAGTTCTTTTCCGCGTTCTTGAGCAACACGAACCGGATCACCCGCTGCTCGAGGAAGCCTATCGGCAGGCGACCCACACCTTTCTCGACGCGGAGACCGCATACGGCTTCCTCGATGACGTTCAGGGTTACCAATGGACGCTGCGCGAGTTGCCGGTCGTCTCGCCGTTTTCGTTTCCGATTTACGCGAGCAAAATCAAGGAAAGCATGATGCTGGAAGACCCGGCCGCGGCGCTGGAGCGGATCTATTTCGAGATGTATTCCCGGGTCGAGCAGGTCACGGGAAATCCTGCTCCTGCTCTTCCTCCTGCTCAAGAGCAGGATTGAGAGAGGCGCATTTCGGGCCTCAGGCACGAACCATTCATATGGCTCAATGTGAAGTTTGCGGAAACAGTTACGACAAATCGTTCGAGGTTATCTACCAGGGGAAGAAGCACATCTTCGACAGTTTCGAGTGCGCGATTCATGCGCTCGCACCGCACTGTGCGCACTGCGGTTGCCGGATCATCGGCCACGGCCTGGAAGACAAGGATGGGATTTTTTGCTGCGCAAACTGTGCGCGGGCGGATGGCGAGACGAAGCTAAAAGATCGCGCCTAGATCGGTCCGCCAGCGCGATTGCGGAAAGGATCGAATCGGTTAGATTCCAGTCTCCAAGAAAACGGGGGCGTACTGGTTTCGACTGATTGTTTGAAGCGCAGGCGGCATGTCGAGGATGGTTCGTTGGCCTCGTTAAAATCCGGACCAAAAAAAATAAATGCAGATCACCAAGATCTCGCTCTCGC
>JALYQE010000342.1 GCA_030855965.1 Verrucomicrobiota bacterium
GCCCGGCGATGTGCGAATTGCTGCGGCAAAACGGCTTTGGCGATGCGAGTGCGGAAGCGCTCTCTGGCGGGATCGTCACGCTCTACTGCGCGACGAGTTGATTACTCGTTAGGCGAGGAGGCCGGAACCGGCGAACTCATCGCCGGCGCAACGGGAGGAGCCGTGGGAGAAGGCGCCGGGGCCGCCTTAGCCAGCGGCAGCCGGAAGGCATTCAAGTCCGGCTGGTTCACGACGAAGGTTCCGTCGCGGCCGTCGATCCGCGCGAACCACATCTGGTCCTCGGTGGGATTACCAATGGTCAGTTTGTGCAGCGCCTTGTCGTCGGGCGAAGTGGTAAAGGTCAAAACCAGCAGGGGCTTGTCGAAGCCGTGCGCGGGCGTCGTGGCCCCGGCCCAGCGCACGGCACGCAAGGAGGCGAGGGTGTTGAGGAGCGATTGCAAGTCGGCGGTGTCGATTTCGCCGCTGCCCTGGACCCATTTCCAATCCTTCGGCCCATTGCGCACGACCGACTCTTCCCGGTCGGTCACGCGCGAGACGCGGTGGATATCATCCGGCTTGAAACTGAAAACCGGCAGCGCCTGCCAGCGCAACGGATCGATCCAGATCTGGTCGAGCAGCGCGCGGTGGACCGCGACGATGAACGGTTCTTCGCCAATCCGCGCGTAGACTTCGTTGCCCTCGATTTTGCCTAACGAGAGACTGAGAAAAGGTTGTTCGCCGGCTTTGGTTTCGGCGGTGTTCTCCGAGGCGAAGGAGCTGAAGGTGAGCTTCACCTGCGGCTGGTCGAGCCCGTATTTCGGCAGCTCGGAGGCAGTGTCGGCGACAAACCTCGCCACTTCCTGGTTGTTCAGAGCGTCGAGCAAACGCCGCACTTCATCGCCGTTGGCCGGCTGGTCGCTCCGGCTCGCGAGCGTCCAGTTCTGGTCCTTGCGGGCGAGGACGATCTTCGGTTGTCCGATGGCCTCGATACTCAGGCGGTCGAGATTGTTCGTATCCAGCCGGACGAGATGGCGATCGCGCAGGTCGTTAGGCCGGACGGCCAGGAGCTCCGCGGTCTTGTTCGGCAGCGCGTAAACGGCGTGGCGCGGGAGATAGCGCACGTAAATGGCGTCCTCAATTTTCTCCGCGACGGCGCCGAGCTGAAGGGTGCTCCCTTCCTCGCCACCGGACGAGTCCGTCCGACTGGCGGATTTGTCGTCCGCCCCGTAGATCGTGATCGAGCCGCGCGGGTCTGAGAGGCCGTAGGCCTGGAGGTCGCCCTTGTCGTCGGCCACGAACTCCTGGATCCGCGCGCTTGTCACCTGGGCAATGAGGTCGCCGATTTTCTGGTCGTCGCCCCGCGCCTGGAGCGGCTTCACGATCTCCCAGTGCTCGTTCTTTTTCCCGAGCTCAATCTCGCCCGCCGCGCTTTTTAGGACAACGCGAGTGACCTGTGCGGTGGCCAGGTCCGTCAGCTTGCGATCACGAAATTCGTCCGCCTTTTTCGCGATATCGGTCCTTACTGTCTGGGGCGCGATATAGACATCCTTGGCATCGGCAAAGCGGACATACATTTGCCCCTCGAAGGCGGTGTCCTTGCCAAACCAGATCTCGGGCGGCATATCCGGGCCGCTCAGGCGCAGGCGCAGCTTCGGCTGGACGAGCCCGAACTCCGCCATGCGCCCTTTCTCCGCGGTCACTTCCTGCGCCGCGATGCTGCTCTCCTTCCGCCACGCTTCGAGGTCGCTGATTAGGTTGTCCACCACCGCGCCGTCGGCCTGGTCTTTGACCGGCGCGGTCAGGCGCCATTTTCCAGCCTGCTGGCGCAGCTCGATCCGGTCGTCGCCGTTTTGGATCGTGATCCCCTCCAGCTTGGCGCGATCGAAGTTAACCACATTCCCGGCCTCCCGTTTCGCTGTGGCGGTGTTTGGCTTTTTGCTTTCGAAAAACTTAATCCAAACGCCGAGCACGACGACGAGGATGAGAAGAAGAAGCGTGGTCCTGGTTTTCATTTCCGCGCGAATTCGTTAGGCGCGCCGCCGCCACCAGACAAAAAGGCCGAGGATGGCGGGGACGAGCGGCATCAGGACGAGGACGAGCCAGCGCATGCTGCGGAGGGATTGTTCGTTCAGGGTGAAGGTAAGGGTTTGCGGGATCTTGGGCGCGATCCCGATCATTTGCTCGCGGCTGAGGAGCCAGTTGAGACTGGCGGAGATGAAATCCAGCCCCTGCTGACCCTGGGTGAGGGCGTTGTCCTGGATGAAGGTGGCGTTGGCGATCACGACCAGGCGCGCCGAATTGATCTCGACCCGTTCGTCCGCGCTCCCGCCTTTCTCGACCGCGGCCGCGATCATCAGCGGATCGCCTTTGTCTTTCGCGGGATCGAACTGGAGCAGAGCTTCGTCGTCGGAAAAATAATCGGTCTCGCCCCAGTAACCCTTTTCCGCCTGGGCCAGCGGCGTGAGATGAATGTTGGCGGGCGCGACTTTTTCGGAGTTGAGCGTCAGGGTGCTGGTCGAGCCGAAGAAGGGCGCGCGCACTTCCGCCAGCCGTCGCGTCACCGGGTTGTCGGCCAGGAAGTAGGCCACCACGTCGCGCACGCGCGCGACTTCTTCGATCCCGGTCTTGACCATCGCCATCAGGCGATCGTCATCCACTTTGACGCCGAGCTCTTCGAGGAATCCGAGCAGCCTGGGGGTCTTGGCCGCGGGATCGACCAGGAGCAGGATGCGGCCGTCCTTGTTCCAGAAATCGCGCAGCAATTTCATCTCGCGCTCGGAGAGATCGTACTGCGCTCCCGCGATCATGACGACTTTCACGTCCGCGGGAATGGCCGGCATTTCGAAAAGATTCAGCTCCCGGAACTGGATATTTTCATTTTCGATAAAGGTCTTCACGATCGAGATCGGGCTGGTCCCCTCGAGCGGCGGTTCGCGGTGGCCGATGATGTAGCCAACGGTGTTTTTCTTCCCTTCCACGACGTCGATCAGCGCGCTTGTGATCGCCTGTTCGCCCTTGAAGGCGGTCAACTTGGGCGGCTCGCCTAACATTGGATTGCCCTGGTCCATCTCGGCCATCTCCGAGGCTTTGACGGTTTTGTTCCGGCCCTGGTAATCGATCACCAGGACGCTTTCGTCCGTCACCACTTTGTATTTGTCGAAAAGCTCTTTCGCTCTCGTCAGGCTGCGTTCCGGGTCGACATTTTCGACATCGATCTTCCCGCGCGCGGAGTATTGGTACTCGGTCAGGAGATTCTGCACGTCGCCCGTGAGAGGATTTTGCGAGCCGAAGAAAACGGTGATCCGGACCTTGCCCTTGACGCTTTGGAGAAAGTGCTTCGTCTTGTCCGAGAGCTGATACTTCTTGTCGCGCGACAGGTCCCAGCGCCGGTAATGCTCGTAGCCGAGATAATTCACCATCGCCGCCAGGACGATGATGATCGCGATCTGGACGATGAGATTCAGCCCGATCTGGAAGCGGTGAATTTTTTGCGGCTTTACCGCGGGCGTGTTCTCGTCAGCCATCGCTTAGAGCCTCCATTTCCGGGATTGAAACGCCTGATAAGTGAAGACCAGCATCACGACCGTCATGCTGAGGTAGAGCACCATCGGGCGGGTGTCGATCTCGCCGCGAGAGAGGGTTCCCATTTGCTCGATCGCGGAGAAATAGCCCAGCAACTGTCGCGTCTCGGAACTGATATCGAGGAGAATGAAAGAGACCAGCCCGAGGAAGAAAAGCAGGGTGATGGTGGCGAAGGAAATGATCGCGGCCACGATCTGGTTGCGGGTCAGGACGGAAGCGAAACACCCGATGGAAAGATAAAACATCCCGAGCAGCAGCAGCATGAGGTAGGCGCCGAGATACGCTCCGAGCGAGGTGGCGGCGGGCTGGTGGGTGATGGTCTGGAAGATGACGAAATAGAGGACGGTCGGGAGCCAGAGCACGATGTAGAAAAAGAGCGCTCCGAAATATTTCGCGAGCACGACCTGCCAGTCGCGGACCGGCGCGGTCATGAGCGGCTCGATCGTGCCGAGTTTAAATTCCTCCGCGAACAGCCGCATCGTGATGAGCGGGAAAATGAGGACAAATGCGAACCAGAAAAAGACCGAGTTAAAAAAAGCTTCCTGGACCGAGTAGGGCACGGCACGGCCGTTCATGAAAGAGACCTGGAAATAGAAATCGACCCCGCTGACGAGCAGAAAAAAGACGAGCACGATGTAGGCAATCGGGGAGTAGAAATAGCTCCGGATTTCGCGCGTGAGCAGGGTGTAAAATTTACGCATGAGGAACGCTCGAGAATCTAGTTTTAAGGTCGAGGTCTGGCCGCGGGACGGAGCACAGCCGTCTCGGCTGTGGGGAAAGCAGGCGTCTCGCCTGCGTGATCGTGCGGAGCAAAACCCGCTCGAGAAAGCACTCGAGATTGCCTTCCGGGAAGTAACGCCAGGCGAGACGCCCGGCCTCCCCACAGCCGAGACGGCTGTGCTCCGTCCTGAACTCGCTCATTCGATTACACCTCATCCGCGTGGGTGATTTCGACGAAGACATCTTCGAGAGTGGCACGGCGCTGGGTCAGCTCGCGCACCGCCCAATGGCGCTCGCTGGCGAGCCGGAAAACTTCCGTGCGCACATCCGCGCCCGCCTCGGCCCGGAGCGAAAAAATCTGCCAGTCATCGTCTGTCGTTAGGCTGACGTCCTTGACCCCGGCGATTTTCTTCAGTTCCTCGAGCCCGTTGTCGTTCCCGGTTTTGGCCTCGAGCACGACGCCCGTCGCCGTCCGCATTTGGTTCAATAAATTTTCCGGAGTGTCGCAGGCCTCGATCCGGCCCTGGTTGATGATGATGATCCGGCTGCAAGTCATCTCGACTTCCGGCAGGATGTGGGTCGAAAGCAGAATGGTGTGCTGGCGTCCGAGATTTTTGATCAGCTCGCGCACCTGACGGATCTGGTTGGGATCG
>JALYQE010000184.1 GCA_030855965.1 Verrucomicrobiota bacterium
TTAGCTGGATAAAAGTGTTGTCGAACGACGCGACGCCGATCACTTTATTGCCGACGCCCGGAGCACCAGCCGACCAGACGCCATTTGCGCCGCTATTGCCGATGGAGGCGACTACCACGACGCCTGCCTCAACAAGGAGGTCGCTTGCGGTCGCCGTCGGATATCCGGGCCAGTTGTTGAAGGCGGCGCCAATACTCATATTCAACACGTGCATGCCGTCGGTCTCCGCACGTTCCATTGCGGCAATCATCACGTCAGCTGAGGTCGAGCCCGCGCAACCGAAGACTCGATAGGCTCCAAACGTCACGCCAGGGGCGACCCCGCGCGCACCGCCAGTCGCGAAGTTGCCACTCGCGCCAACAATACCAGCGACGTGCGTCCCGTGGCCTCCGCAATCGTCGGGGTACGCGTCCGGCTGTGGAACGGTACTGCCGTTGTAGTTATCGCCCACGAGGTCGTAACCTGCGGTTACGCGAGAGTTCGGGAAATTGGGACTGTTCTGCCTCGCGACGCCATCGCCGCCAAGATCGGCATGATCGTAATCAATGCCGGTGTCCATCACGGCGACCTTTATACCGGTTCCATCCATGCCGAGCTCGCTCTGGGCGACATCCGCCCCAGTCATCGTAAGCGCAGTCGCCAGGTCGGGATCAATGCTGCCTTCCAGAGGCCTCTCGATGACGGCGACCGGATAAACCGCTTTCACGCCGGGAAGCCGCGTGATCGTCGACATCTGCGAAGGATCGACTTTGATCGAGAAGCCGTTCCACAGTCTGCCAAACGCGTATCGTTCCGTGTAGATAACTCCCGCGGCCGTAGCGGCGCCCCGGAACGCCTGTTTTTCGCTGTCCAGCTTTTTCGTGCTCGTCCCCTTGATAGAAGGAGGGCTAGTCAGCTCCACAAACCAAAGGTCTGCTCCTTCCAGGTGTGTGGTGTAGTCAGGCTCCGGTGGGGGCGTATCCGGATCGATCGGCGTCGGGTCGGGCAGGAAAGCAGTCGTAGCAAGCATCGCGGTTGCGAGGACGCAGAGCGTCCCTGCGACCAGGATGCGCAATTTCGGCAGGATGGAATTAGGATGATTCATTGGGCGATCAGATTTCATAGGTTGATTGTGATTGTTGGATCAGCAGAGGAGGTTTCTCCGGTACGAACGCGAATAATGGCGTAAGGGTTTATACGCGTCAAGCCTTTAATCACCCGCCGTTACGCACTCGGCTGGTCTCAGTCTGACTTCGCCGCGAAATTGCAGATCGCCGGCTTCGACATCAGCCGCAGCGGCGTCTTGAAGATCTAGGAGGTTCGAACTCCTGACCTGCTGATTACAAATCAGCTGCTCTACCAACTGAGCTATGCCGGCGTTTGGCTGCGGGAAACCGTATTCCCGGGAGCGGATCTTGCACGCAGTTTTTAAATGCCATTTCTGGGCCTGTCTATCAGCTCTTGGCGGCGACACTCACGGCGAGTTTGCGCCCTTTGAACTGGATGCCGCTCAGTTTTTCAAGAGCAGGGGCACGCGTGCTTCAGCGCCATCGACCAGGGTCTTCGTCGCCTGCAGGTGGATCGCGCCAATTTCGCCTTTCGGTATGGCCGTGACGCCGGCGATGACGCCGACAAAGTCGCCCGGTTGCACTGCATGGGCGCGGCCGACATTAAAGGCAAGGCGCACCATGCCCCCGAGCAGGACGGGAAGGGCGGCCGATTGAATGGGCGTAGCCTCCTCGAAGCCCATCCGTCCGATGGCCTTCAAGATCTCTGGAGCGAGACCAGCTCCGCAAATAGCTTCTTCTCCATCAGACACTTGACCACGTCCCGGCCAAGCTCGCCGGGAACAATGCGCCCGTATTTACACGGGCGAACTCGAGTGCGCCGAAAGTGGCTCGGCTGTCTCGAGATTCTTGATCACCGTGCTGAGGTAAACGGACTCGGGGTAAAAGGCGCGATACTTCGTGATCTCGGCGCGGTTCATCACCTTGAAGCCGTAGCGCTCGAACATTTTTTCGCCGCGCCGGCTTTCGAAGGTGACGATCTGCCCGTAGACCCGTTTCTCGCCGCAGCGATAGAGGTAACTCAGGTATGCGCTCATGAGCGCGCGCGTGGTCGAGATCTTGCGCGCTTCCGGGAGGAGATTGATGTGGAAATGCGCCGTGCGCGCAGGCGCGGCCGGCACTTCCCGCCAGCCGTTCATGATCATCCAGCGGATGAAGCGCTTGGAGCGGGCGTTGTAGCGCGGGTAGCGCAGAAGCGAGCGCAGGAAAAGCACGATGTTTTGCTGGAAAGAATAAAGCTGATTCAGCAGCGGCTTGCGCGAGCCGAGCAGGTAACCCTTCAGTTCACCTTCGACCTCAAGCACAAACGACGATTGCGGCTCGTGATCGGTGTAGTAAGTGGTGAGGAAATCGGCAAACAGCTCACGATCTTCGTAGACCGGATCGATCGGCGTCCCGAGAAAACCGGTGCGGCAGCACAAATCCCGCACCGCCGCCCGGTCGGAGGGCTCGAAACCACGAATCGTGTAGGCGCGTTCCCGTTTCATCTCATCGGAGATTAACGTAGCGGACCAGTCTCGCAAGGTCGCGCTGCTACCCGGCCCGGTATCCCACCCGCACTTCGTCATAGAGGCGGAAGAGTTTTTTGAAAACCACCGGCCAGGCGTACTGCTCGCGCACCTCCTTCGCCACGACCTGCCCGGCCGCCTGAAGATCGTTTGCCGCCGCCGCCGATGCAACCGCATCCGCCAGCGCGCCGGAAGAATTTTCCGCCGCCCAATGTTTTTGGCCGCCGAAAATAATTCGATCCATGTAGCTGCCGCGAATTCCCACCACCGGTGTCCCGCAGGCCTGGCTCTCCAGCGCCGTCAGGCCAAAGGTTTCCTGCACGCTGGGATGCACCAGAAGGTCGGCGGCGCGGTAGAAAAGGGCGAGCTCCCCCGAGTCGGTGCAATACGGCTGCCAGGTCACCGCGCCGGTTCGTTCCTGCAGCCCGCGCAGGGTACCGCGCTGCAATCCATCGCCGACGATGAGAAGATGGTAGCGTCCCGGTTCGCGCCTAACGAGCAAGTCAAAGGCCGCAAACAGTGTCTGCGTATTTTTTTCCTGCGCCAGCCGCCCGACATAGAGCAAGAGCCGGCACCCGGCCGAAATACCTAACGACTCGCGCGTGCCCGCCGCATCCTCGGGCTGAGGCCGGAAAACATCGGTGTCCACCCCAAGGTCGACCGGGTGGACATTGCGCACGCCCCATTCCGTCAGCACCCGGCCGAGGCGCGCCGATGGAACGAGCGTGGCCTCAAACCGGTTGTAGATCTGCGCCACGTAACGGCGAGCCAGATCCATGACGAATTCCGTAGCCGTCCGCCCCAGGAAACGCGAAGTCGTGCGCAAGTATGCCTCGGGGAAATGCGAATGATAAAACCCCACCACGGGGATGCGGAGCGCGGCGCCGGAAGCGATCGCTTTCCACGCCACTTGGTAGGGATCGCCCGATTCGATCAGGTGCGGTTTCTCGCGCTCCAGGACCTCTTCGATGGCGCGCAAATTCAGCAGGGCCCGATAACGCGAGGTGCGCGAGAGCAAGGGGGAGGCAATCGAGTAAATGCGCGACCGCTCCGCCTCGATCATCTCTGTCTTCTCTCCCGGGATGATGAGCACGTGCTCATCCGTGGTCTGCGCCTGGATGTATCGGATTTTCTCGTGCACGTAACGCTTCACTCCCCCGCTCCGCGGCGAGTAGAACTGCGTCAGGTCACAAAGCTTCAAAATGTGGGAGGGGCCTTTGTGCCCCGATGGGATGGCGTCACCGTAGTTCGTTCGGGGCGCGAAGGCCCCTCCCACATTGCCCGCTACTTCTCGAGCCCGCTCAAATATTTCTCGGCCTCGATCGCGGCCGCGCACCCCGAGCCGGCCGCGGTGACGGCTTGGCGATAGATGCGATCGGCCACGTCGCCGGCGATGAAAATCCCCGGGTGCTTGCTCTCGACCAAGTGCCTGGCGATCAGATAGCCGTCGGGATCGGTCTCGAGTTTGCCGGCGAAGGCCTTCGTGTTCGGGTCGTGCCCGATGGCGACGAAAACGCAGGCCACGGGCAGAATTTTCTCTTCCCTGGTCAGGACATTCCGCAGCTCGACTGCGGTCATCTCGCCTTTTTCGTCCGGAATGTATTTCACCACCGCGGTGTTCCAGATCGGCTCGATCTTTTCGCAGGCCAGGACGCGATCCGCCATGATGGGCGAGGCGCGCAGCTTGTCGCGCCGATGGATGAGATAAACCCTGGAAGCGAAACGAGTCAGGAAGAGCGCTTCTTCCGCGGCGGAATCGCCGCCGCCGACGACGCAGACCGGAACATTGCGATAAAAGGCGCCGTC
>JALYQE010000370.1 GCA_030855965.1 Verrucomicrobiota bacterium
GAGCAGGAGGTGTCGACTTTTGTGCGACCGGGGTCAGCGCCCCCGGCTACAACTGGAAGTCCACCTCATGTTGGCGACACCAATCCTGGGCCGGACGATTCCCCGCCTCAGCCGCGCGCCGATACCACTCGATCGCCTCGCTTGGGTTCGCCTCCACCCCGGTGCCGCCCTCAAAACAGCGCGCATAAAGAAACATGCAAAAGGCGTTGTTCTGCTTCGCGCCTTCCCGGAAGAGGTCGACCGCCTTCTCCGTCCGGGCGGTTTGGTTTTTTCCCAGGTCGGTCCCATCACTCGTTAGGTAAAGAACCCCAAGGTTCCCGGCCGAGTCGAGGTAGTTCAGTTTCGCCGCCGCGCTGTAGAAGCGAAAGGCCTCGCGATCGTCGCGCGCCACCCCGATCCCCTTGTGATAACAGGTCCCGAGTTGATCCATCGCCCGCGGATCGTTCGCCGCCGCCGCGTCCTGGAGGAGCGCGATCGCTTTGCTTTCATTCTTGGCCACGCCTTTGCCGAAGAGGTAACACTCCGCCAGCAAAGTGCGCGCGCTGACGTCGCCCGCCGCCCGCGCTTTCTCGAACCATTGCGCCGCCTTGACCAAGTCGCGCTCCACCCCGGCGCCGTTTGAGTAACGCAGACCCACTTCCGCCATGGCGTGCGCCCGGCCGCGGGCGGCGGCCGCGCTCAGCCATTCAAAAGAGGCCTTCGGATCGCGTTTGCGCAGAGACTCGGCCAGAATCTCCATCGCACTCACGACCTCGAGTTTGGCTGCGTCTGTCAGCGGTCCCCGCAAGGCGTCGAAACTCTCCTCCGGCAACGCGTCTTTTTCGGATTGCAGTTTGCTCAGCATCAATTCCAGCCGCACCCGTCCGACTTCATTTTTGGGAAACTTCTTTTGCACCTCCACATAGGCCGCGATCGCGCGCGGCCAATCTTGCGCCGCTTCAAATTTCTCCGCCTCCGCCATCGCCTCTCTCGTCAGGCCCGGGGATTCGCCTAACGATGGCGACGGCGCCGCCGTGGCCGGAGTCGATTGCACAATCGCGGGCGTGGCGGTCGCGGACGCGGATGGAACCGGCGACGGAGTTACCGTGCCGGAAGTTGCGGACGGCTGACGCGCTTTCAGAAAAAAGAACAACCCCGCGGCCAGAAGGACGAACAGCAGCAGCCCCCAGACGATTCCCCGCGACGACGACTTGGGTTGCGGGAGCGGCGGCGGGTGCAGTTCGCGTGCGGATGTCACCGGCACCTCGACCATGGTGGGAAAATCCTGCTCGTTAGGCGCGGCCCCTGCGGCGAGCTGGGTGAGGCAATTCTCCAGCTCCCCGCGCAAAGCCGACGGCGTCTGCGGCCTCTCCGCCGGATCTTTTTCGATCATGTGCCCGACCGCAGCGCGCACGCACTCGGGAAGATTCTGCAGCTTCTCCAGCGGCGGCGGTTTGTGCAGGTGCTGGCTCATGACCTGCGCGAGCGATCCGCCAAACGGCGCCTGCCCCGCCAGCATGTACCAGAGCGTCACCCCTAACGAGTAGATATCCGACCGGATATCGATCTCCTTTTCCTCGAGCTGCTCCGGGCTGGCGAAGTGCGCCGTCCCGACAAATCCGCCCATCGACAAGGTCGCAAGGTCGTCGTCCTCCTCGTGCTTGATCGATTTGGCGAGGCCGAAATCGATC
Source organism: Verrucomicrobiota bacterium (assembly GCA_030855965.1). Classification (GTDB taxonomy): domain Bacteria; phylum Verrucomicrobiota; class Verrucomicrobiia; order Chthoniobacterales; family UBA10450; genus Palsa-1392. Next base: position 1,671 of record JALYQE010000370.1, read on the forward strand.
ACCTTGACCAGGAAATCGTCGTCTTCCCTAACGAGCATGAGATTGGCCGGCTTGATGTCGCGATGGACGAGATGCACTTTCTCCGCCGCCGCCAGCGCCCGCGCCACCTGGAGCGTGATCCGCAACGCGATCACCGGATCGATCGGCCCCTGGCGCTTGATGAAAGACTCCACCGTCTCCCCGTCGACAAACTCCATCGCGTAAAAAAACGCGTCCGCGCTCGTCCCCAGATGATAGACCGATGCCACATTCGGGTGACGCAATTGCGCCGCCGCCCGCGCCTCGCGCAGGAAACGCTGCTGCGCGATCTCGCTTTCGAGAAACTTCGCGTTGATCACCTTGAGCGCGACGTTCACCCGCAGGTTGGTATCGAACGCCTTGTAGGTAATCCCCATCGCCCCCCGGCCTAGTTCAAAAAGCGAGCCGTCCTCGCGGGTCAGCACTTCGTAGTGATCGAACGTCAGTTTCTCGGCCATCGGGAAAGCGCGATTATATCGCCCGATTTCCGCGTCGCGCCATCGGATTAAGACGATCTTGTCGCACGCGACCTGCTGCCAGATACTCCCAGCCGTGCCAGCCAAACTCCGAATCACCCCGCTCGCGGGCGAACCATTCGAACTCATCATCGGCAACACCGCCACCATCGGGCGCACCGCCGACAACACCGTCTGTCTCAGCGGCAGCCCGCTCGTCTCGCGCCAGCACGCTCTCATCCGCTGCCACGACGGCTACCAGTACCAGATCATCGACCTCGGCAGCCGCAACGGCACCCTGGTCAACGGCCAGCGCGTCGTCATGCCCATGACCCTCGCCCCGGGCTCGCGGGTCGAGGTGGCGAAAAACGAAATCCTCTTCGACCTCATCGAGGACGATTTCTCCAGCGCGCATCTCGAGGTCACCATGGCGGGCTCGATGGCCGGCATCGCCTCCGCCATCCGGCCGGTCGCATTGCTCGTCTGCGACATTCGCGGGTTCAGCACCATGGCGGAGAAAATCGACAGCTCCCACCTCGCGCAACAACTCGGCATCTGGTTTCGCGAAGCGGGCAACCTCGTGACCCGGAGCGGCGGCACGGTCGACAAATTCATCGGCGACGCCGTCCTCGCCTACTGGAGCGAATGCGACGGCGCCAGCGTCGATTGCGCCGCCACTCTCCAGATCGCGCGCGAGATGCTCGCGCTCGCAGGGAAAACGAAATGGGCCAACGGCGACCCGTTTCAGATCGGCATCGCGCTCCATTATGGGAGCGTCACCTGCGGCAACGTCGGAATCGACGCACAACGCGACGCCACCATCATCGGCGACCCGGTCAACACCGTCTTCCGGCTCGAGGGAGTGATGAAGGAACTCAACCAGCAGGTCCTGCTCTCGGCCGATTTCCGCGAGCGTTTGCCGGAGGGCGAGAGGCTGGTCGACCTCGGGGAGCGGAAGCTAAAAGGGAAACAGCAGCTCGTTGGGATTTTTGGGCTGAGCTAAGACAAGCGGCAATTTGCACGCGGTGTGAACAGCGGGATCAGACTGGTGGAAGTTTACGGTCTGACGCTGTGATCGTCCTGGAGCGCTTGGAAATCTCCGGGCGTGTCGATGTCGATCGAGCCGTTTGGAAAATCGACCTGTGCCACTTCGGCAGGCCGGGAGGTTAGGAGGGGTTTCGCGCCTTCCTTGTTGCCTAACGAAAGGAGGCGGGCGAAACAAACGCGGGTGAAAAGCGCCGGGACGCCGATGGTGCCGGAGTAGGCCGAAGCGGCCATCGGCTTTTGGGTTTCCTCCTGGGCCGCGATCAACCGGCGGAGCACATCTGCGCCAACAAAGGGCTGGTCGCAGACGAGCAGGAGAACGGCGTCGCTTTCCCGCAACCGCGCGACGCCGGCGCGGATGGAGGTGCCGATCCCGCGCTCCCAATCTTCGTTAGGCACGAGCAGGACGGCGAGGTCGAGCAAGGCGGCGGCGACTTTCTCGCGTTCGGCGCCGACGACGACGGCGACCGGGTCGCAGCCGGCCGCGAGGGCGGCTGCGGCCGTCCGCCTAACGAGGATGCGTCCCTCGTGCTGGAGGAGCTGTTTGGGTTGCCCGAGGCGCGAGGAGGACCCGGCGGCGAGAATGACGGCGCCGATCTTCACGCCGGCGTGGCGGCGACTGCGGCGGGCGGGTGAATCGGACGCTTCCATTCGCGCAACGACTGGGCGCACGCGGCCGCGAAAACGCTCTGGATTTCCGCGACGATGGCGAGGGCGATCTGCTCGGGCGATTCGGCGCCGAGATCGAGGCCGGCGGGGGAGAAGAGTTGCGAGCGAACTTCGAGACCAGTCTCGAGCAGGGTGTGGAGGAGCTGGTCGCGCCGGAGCCTCGGACCGAGGAGGGCGACGTAAGGCAGGCCGAGCGGGAGGAGCTTCTCGAGCGCGGCGTAGTCGCGGCCGTAGTTGTGGGTCTTGATGACGGCGGCGGTCCACTGGTCGGGGTCGTTAGGCAAAGTGGCCGCTTCCTCGGTCTCGACGATTTCCCAGCCGAGGACGCCGGCCAGGCCGCGCAGCGCGGGGCTGTCCGGGCCTGCGCCGATGAGAAGAAGGCGGAGCGGCGGCGGAATGGATTGCAGGAAGGCGCCCGGCGGAGCTTCGCCGGGCGACGCGAGGATCCGGCTGCCTAACGACGAGCTGTCTTCGAAAATGGTGGCGATGAGACATTCGCGGCGGTTGCGCTGGGCGGCGGCCAATTGCTCGAGCAAAGCCGGGTCCGCCATCTCCACCAACACCTCGATCGCGCCGTTGCAGCCGTAGCGCAGCCGGGTGTCGAAATGGAGCAGGAACGGCTGGCCGGTCGCGAAAACTCCCCGGGCGCGCACCGCAACTTCCTCTTCGAGGCAGCCGCCGCTCAAGGCGCCAACGGTGCGGCCATCGACGGTGATGAGCATCCGCGCACCCGGCCGGCGGTAACTGGAGCCGCTCGCCCTAACGAGGGTGACGAGCGCGAACCGTGCGCCGCGCCGGCGTTCGAACGCTGCGACGATTTCGCGAATTTCTTTCATCGTCGAAAAGCAACGTCGTGGCTGCGACGCCCTCGTCGCAGCGAGTGTCCGCGGCGCCTCGCCGCGCGCGAGCTCAAGCATAAGGAACAGGGCGGCGAGGCGCCGCCGGCACCTCCTGCGACGTGGGCGTCGCCGCCACGGCCCCAGCCAGATGGCGATGTGCGCCCGCTCGGGTTCATATCAACTTGTCCGGCGTGATCGGGAGCTCGCGGATGCGTTTGCCGGTGGCGTGATAGACCGCGTTCGCGATCGCGGCCGCGATCCCGGTGATCCCGATCTCGCCCATGCCGCGCGCGCCGACGGGATTGAAGGCGAAGTCCGGTTCGCCCACGAAATGGACGTCGATCGGCGGGATGTCGGCATGGGTAGGGACGTGATATTCGGCCAGGTTTGCCGTCACCGGCATGCCGGTTTTCGGGTCGTATGCGGTCTCTTCCATCAAGGCCATGCCGATGCCCATGACGACCCCGCCGATGATCTGGCTGCGGGCGGTTTTGTAGCTCACGACCCGGCCGCAATCCATCGCGCTGACCACGCGCGTGACCTGCACCCGCGGAAGGAGCGGGTCGATTTTTACTTCGCAGAAATGCGCGCCCCAGGATTGGAAGGCGAGCTTCTTGTTTGCCTCCGGCTCTTTTAACTCGCTCTCGACCTCGAGGGTTTTCTTGCCCGCGCGCTGCATGATGTCGGTGTAACTGTCGGACTTTCC
>JALYQE010000375.1 GCA_030855965.1 Verrucomicrobiota bacterium
CGGATTCTTTCTCGGGACGCTGGAGCTGGCGCGGGCGGCTCTCTGGATCGCCGCCGCCGGTGCGATCATCTCCCCGATCCTGCTCGTGATGGATCTCGGCCGGCCGGCGTTGTTCATTAACATGCTGCGCGTTTTCAAATACCAGTCGCCCATGTCGGTCGGCTCCTGGATTCTTTCCATTTTCGGAATGTTCACTGTTCCGGCGTGTCTGATTTTCGAGCTCTATATCAATCATGCCTTCGCCGGTTCGGTTGCGCCGTTTTTCCTCATCCTCGCCATCCTTCTCACGATCGGGTCGGCGATTGCGGGCGTGGGTCTGGCGACCTATACCGGCGTCCTGCTAGGCGCGACGGTCATTCCGGCGTGGTTTCTGCATCGGGTGCTGCTGCCGATCCACTTCGGTACCGCCGGGCTGGGCTGCGCCGCGGCGACTCTGGAACTGCTGGGGTTTCAGATCCGACAGCTTTTCCTGCTCGGAATGCTCGCCGCCATGATCGAAACGCTGCTCTGGATCTGGCTCGAGCTCGACAAGCATGGCGCGGGCGATCGCGCCCTGCACGAAGGCCGGGCCGGCTGGCTCATCCGAGGCGGAGAAATTCTCTGCGGGCCTCTGCCGCTTCTTCTTCGCCTAACGAACCTGGTGCCGTTCGCCGCCCTCTCATTCCTGCTCGGCGCCTTGCTCAGCCGTTTCGGCTGGATCGAGGCCGGGCGCGTCTCCGGTCGCGATCCCGAAGCGGTCTTTTCCACCCAGCGGCACGATTAAAGATTAATGGCGAAACGAGACAGGGTCCGGGAGGCAAAGAAGTCCGGCGACGAGGACGAGGAAGTCGAGGAGAGGTCATCGACCAAGGGACGGATCGTTTACAAAGCCGTCCAAAAGGAAGGCGAAGACGAACTCGAGCGGACGAACTCCGCTCTGGCCTGGTCGGGTCTCGCCGCCGGTCTGTCGATGGGGTTCTCCCTCATGGCCGAGAGCCTGTTGCAAAGCCACCTCCCGGATGCGCCCTGGCGTCCCCTGGTCTCGAAGTTCGGCTACAGCATCGGATTTCTTGTCGTCATTCTTGGCCGGCAACAGCTCTTCACCGAGAACACCCTCACCGTCATTCTCCCGCTTCTGCGCAAACTCGATCCGCGCACCTTCGGCAATGTCGCGCGCCTTTGGGCGATCGTCCTCGCCGCCAACCTCGTCGGCGGTTTCATCGTCGCCTGGCTCCTCGGGCATACCAACGCCGTCGGACCGGAAGTCCACGCGGCGATGAAGGAAATCAGCCTGGCCGTAATGAGTCACGACTTCGGCACGCTGCTCATTCGTGGCGTCTTTGCCGGCTGGTTGATCGCGCTCATGGTCTGGCTCCTGCCGGTGGCGGAGACGGCGCGCGTCGGCGTCATCATTATCATCACCTACGTCATCGGTATCGGGGAATTTTCTCACATCATCGCCGGCTCCGTCGAAGCCTTCTACCTCGTCGGGACGGGCGTAAAATCTCTCGGCGATTACTTCGTTTACATGGTGCCGATCCTGATCGGGAACATCATCGGCGGCTCCTCCATCGTCGCGGCCATCGCCCACGCCGAATATGTCGGGAGCGGCGAAGGCGAAGACGACGAATCGGCCTAACGATTCAGTTCTTCGCGCTCCGCAGGTTTCGGCGATCACCCTGGCGTTGCGTCAGGCCATCGCGGTCACAGCGTTCGAGGAACGGAATCAGCACCCGCCGACTCGTCTCGAGAACCTGGCGCAACTCGCTCGCGGTCGACGGCCCGCGCTTGCGCAACGCCTCGGTGAGGCGCGATTTCATCTGCGCGAAGGCCTCGGCGGACAGTAAAACATCCTGGCTGATCATCAGGACCTCGCCGGTCTCGGCCAGGAAACGGAGCGCTTTCTGCGCGGCGGCATCGGGCGCCAACTCTCTGCGCGAGGGTGGATCGAATGGTCGCGCGGCCAGCCCGGCCCGAATCTTCGTGCCCGCTTCGCCTAACGAGGCCGGCAATGAGGCGCGGTGATTTTGCCTTCGGATCGCGCCCTGCTCGCAGGAAAAGTCCTGCGCGCACAGATCAGCGATCAGGGCGTCTTCCAGTTCCGCATCATTGAGCGCGAGACCGGCCCGCAGCGCCGCCAGCGCGAGGCCGGCGCGCTCTGGATGCGTCGCGTGTTCCGCATCGATCGCAGCGCCGGCCCGCTGCCTCAGTCCCTGCCACCAGTCCGCATCAGCCGCGATCGCTCCGTAGACGACGATCGCGCCCTCCCGGGCGAGGCGCTCGATTGCTTCCCCGATGGTTTCGGCGGCAAAGAGGGATTTAAGGAGAAGCGAGGCTCGCCGCCCCACCCCATCCCGGCGTAATTGCGACCGCAACAGAGTTGCGAGGTCGTTAGGTTGAGCGGCGCGGGACTGGAGAAACGTTCGTTCTGGGGTGGAACGAAACTTCGTTCCTTCCGCGTCCGGATCGAGCACCACGCCGCCGGCGATCGTGGCGCGCCCCGAGGAATCGCGAATGATGAAACGGTCGCCCACAAAAACGAAGGCCGGCTTCGTGCAACGCAGGCGCGCGATCGCGCTTTCTCCCGGCAACAATTCGCGCCGATCGAGCAGGGTGATCCGGGCGGTGAAGCGGGCGCTGCCGAAATGCACCTGAATCACGGACGCGTTCTTGAGGGAACCTGTCGTCGGCCCCTGCCGATCGGAGCGCTCGACCAGGACATCGATGGTGTGGCTCGCTTCCGTCCCTTCCAGGGTCGTGAGCACGCTGCCGCGCGGGATGTCCTCGAGTCGAAGATCGGGGAGATTGAGCGCGGTGCGCGTGGCTGGAAGCGCAAGCTCGAGTGCCTGATTATGACTTTGAATGCCCCGGATGCGGCCAGGCAAATTCTGCGGCTGGAGGGAAACATTTTCACCGCGCGCGAGCTGCCCACCCGCCAGGGTGCCGGTCACGACCGTTCCCGTGCCGCGAACGGTGAAGACCCGATCAACAAACAAACGCGGCTTTCGAATATCCGACGCGCCTGGGAGACGGGCGCACACTTCGGTCAGGATCTGTTTTAACTCCTCGAGTCCAACTTCCGCGCGGACGGATGTCCGGACAATCGGCACGTCGCCTAACGAACCGATTCGCACCCGCACTTTCGCTTCCGTTTCAACCGGATCGCCCAGATCGCACTTGGTGATCGCGACCGCGATCTGGCGGAGACCGAGGTAATTCAGGATCTGCCAGTGCTCCTCCGTCTGCGGCATCCACCCGTCGTCGGCCGCCACCACGAGAAGGGCGAGATCGATCGCGCCCAGGCCGGCAATCATGTTGCGGATGAAATCCTCGTGCCCCGGCACATCGATCAGGCCGAGAGAAACCCCCGGCAACTGAAGATGCGCGAAGCCCAGGTCGATCGTGATTCCGCGCGCTTTTTCTTCCGGCAGGCGATCGGTATCGATCCCGGTCAGCGCCTTGACCAGCGCGGTCTTGCCGTGATCGACATGGCCGGCGGTGGCGAGGATAAAATGCTTCACGCGGACTTCGTTAGGGCAGCGACCATCACTTCATCCTGAGCGGGAAATATCGTGCGCAGATCGAGCAGGAATTTACCCTGTGCGATGTAGCCGATGACCGGCGGGTTGCTTCGACGCAGCCGGCTGGCCAGTTCATCGGGCGGCAAGGTGTCCGCCACCAGTTCAAGCGCAATGGACGCGATGGAAGAGCGCGGCAGGGTGCCGCCACCGATCTCGGCTTTGCAGTCTACCAGCCGCGCCTGGAGCGGGAGACGCCGCAGCGATTGGACCAGTTTTTCTCCGCGCTCGCGCAACTTGTCGTTAGGCAACTGCAACAGCGAAAGGACGGGATTCTCCTCATTCCGCAGGTGCGCATCGACCGTCGCGGCGAGCGCGGCCATGACCAGTTTGTCGCAGCGCAGGGCGCGGAAAAGCGGTTCCCGTTTCAAGGCGGCAACGAAGCGCGCTTTGCCGGCGATGAGTCCGGCCTGGGGGCCGCCGAGCAGTTTGTCACCGCTGAAACAAACCAGGTCCGCGCCGCGTTTCAGGGCCTCGTTAGGCGTGGGCTCGTGTTGGGCGAGACCGAGCTTCTCCGTCGCCACAACCGCGCCGCTGCCGAGATCCTCGACGAAAGGAATTCGTTTGGCGCGCGCCAACCGGCTGAGCTCTTCGTTAGGCGGGGCGCCGGCGAAGCCGCTAATAAAGAAATTGCTCTGGTGAACCTTTAGGATCAGGCCGGTCTTGGGACTGATCGCCTTGGCGTAATCGCTCAGAACGGTCTTGTTCGTCGCCCCGACTTCTCGCAGGCGCGCGCCGCTCGCTTCGAGGATGTCGCCGATGCGGAATCCGCCGCCGATCTGGACCAGCTCGCCGCGCGAGATGATCACCTCCGGCTTCGTGCTGGTGAAGTGGCGCACGATCAATACGAGCGCGGCGGCGCAATTGTTGACCACGGTGGCGGCTTCGCTCTCGCAAAGCAGGGTAAGGCCTTGTTCCAGGTAACCGGCGCGTTTCCCGCGAGCGCCGGTGGTGAGGTCGTATTCGAGGTTGTTGTAGCTCGATCCGATTTCGGTGAGGGCTCGCAGCGCCGCGGGGCTGAGCGGCGCCCGGCCAAAGTTCGTGTGAAGGATAATCCCGGTGCCGTTGATGACGGGTTGCAGCCGGGTGCGTTCGAGATCGGCGAGGCCGCGCTGAATTTCCGCCACGATCTCGGGCAGAGGCGGAATCTTTCTGCCGGCGCGCAATTCCGCGAGTTTGCGCCTAACGATCGCGACAACAAACGTACGCGGCAATGCCGTCGCACCGAGCGCCTGAAGGATTTTCTCGACCGAGGGGATGGCGCGAAGGCGAGTCTTCATCTCGGGAAGCGGTCGCCGCGGCGACCTGGTTTCTGCGGCCCGCAGAAACAATCTTTCGCTGCGAGCGGTGCGGGATAAAAAGTTCGCGACGGCGGGGGCGCCGTCGCCAGCACGCGGGGCGCGTGCGCTCCCCGGAGTTGCCGCGACGCGCTCATGAAGTTCGCAAGCTAATCAGAGGTTTGCGCTGGCGGGAGATTCTGCCGATGACCGCGCAACAGGCGGCACGGTCATCGCTCAGCAATTCAAGCACCTCGTCCAGGTGCCTCGCTGGAACGCAGAGGAGTAGCCCACCGCTGGTCTGGGCATCGGCCAGGAGGAGGCGGCGCGAGACCGGCGTCCTGTTCCACTCCACATCGGGCTTGGCCGTTTTCAGGTTCTGCCGGGTGCCGCCGGGGACGCAATCGCGCTCGATCAAGCTGAGAATTTCGTCGCTGATCGCCGGGACATCGGGCACGAAGATCTCCGCGCCAACGCCGCTCGCGCGGCACATCGAGGCGAGGTGACCGAGCAAACCGAAGCCGGTGATATCGGTCGCGGCGCGGACGAGGCCGCGCTCCGCGAGGTCGGCCCCGATCTCGTTGACGCGCGACATGAGGGCGATGACGGCTTTCGTCAGGCTGCGGCTCGTTAGGCCTTTT
>JALYQE010000378.1 GCA_030855965.1 Verrucomicrobiota bacterium
GTTGCCCGCTGCAAGTCTCAAGATTCGGGCTTCGAGATTGTTTCGAATTGAAAACCCAAACTCACCTACGATTTCCTTACGGCGAACTTCGGCTAAAGCTCGAGGTTGTAGACTTCAACCAATCCGACACCGGTCGCGTGGTTAATATCGTGCATCAAGGCCGTGTACGAGCCAGGCGGCAGTGTGGCGACGATGGCTGACTCGAGATCGTTTGCGGGCGGGAGGGTAGCCTGAATTTCCTCCGCTTGATTCGAAGGCCAGTTGTCGTTCCTCGAGACGAGGGTGCCATCGGCGTCATAAATTTCCAGCGCCGGGTCGGGTATCGGATTGGACACTCCGAACGTCGCCAGCGAAGGACCGAGCGCGCGAACGATGACCCGCGTCGGATCCGCACCGCCGACGATGAACCCACCGATAATCACGTCCGTCGCACTGGCGATTTCGCCCCGCGTGGAGATATTGGCCAAGCCAGAACTGCCCGGCTCCAAGTCATAGACTTCCACCAAGGCCACGCCGGTGGTCGCCTTTACTCCCTCGACGATTGCAGTATAGCCGCCGGCCGGCAGGATGGCGAGGAGGAGCGATTCCGACGGATTCGGTGGCAGCAGCGGATTGACGACGCCGTCGAGCGCGAGCCGATTATCGTTCGATTCAATCAAGGTGCCGGCGGAGTCGTAGAGCGAGATCATGGGATCGGCCAGCACTTCGCTCACGCCGGACTGGTCGAGAGATGGTCCGAGCGCGCGCAGAACGACTCGTTTGTTGGAGCCTCCGGCGACAATAAATCCGCCCACCATCACTTTCTCGCCGAGGCCAGCATCCGCGCGGGTGGAAACATTGAGCAACTTCCTGGACGTCGCTCCGGGCGGAGGGGACGGAAGCGGTGGAGGTGGCGGCACACCTGCAAAAGCCCCCGCCAGGAAGGCGATGGCCTGTTCCTTGACCGCCGGCCAGTGGGCAAAGGAGTGAGCTTTCCCAAGCAGACTGAGAGTTTGATAATTGGTCAGGCCCAGGGCGTCGAGATGCATTATCATGTCAGGGAGCTGGGAATAAGGCATCGGATCTCCCAGGCTACTGACCATAAACAAGGGCGAGGTCGCGGCATCCGCGAGCCAAGCCGGAGAAGCCGCCCTTAGGGCCGCGATTTCCGTCGTGGGCACGCCCACATAGTTGGTTACCTTCTCGATGAACGAACCCACATTCGGACTCGCACTAAAATCCGAAAGGTCGTACGCGCCCGAAAGACTGACGGCGACATCCACGCGATCGTAGCCCACCGTTCCATTGGTAGCGGCAAAGGAGGCATGATAACCGCCGCCCGAACCGCCCACTGCACCGACCTGTCCATTGCAGCGTGAGTCAATCCGAGCGGCCTCCACGGCCAGGTTCACGTCGTCGGTCTGATCTGGGAAACGGCCGTCGGAGACTTGGCCGGGCAAAGCGCCGGGTGGCGCCAGGCGATACTCGACTGAAAAGGCGATGTAGCCGGTGGCGGCCAAATCCTGTGCGCAGGCGATCGATTGCGGGGAACTATCCGGCGTCCCGGAATAGAAACCACCACCGTGGATGACGAGGACAGCTGGCCACGGGCCGGGAGTGGTCGGCGTGTAAACCTTCCAATGCAAGTCCGTTCCATCGGATGCGTTGCCGAAGACCTCCGTATACGGAAGCACTTCTGCGTGCGTAACGCGTCCCAAGACGAGACAAACGGCGACTGCGAGCAGGAAGGGGATGATTAATCTAGGTGTTTTCACGCGCTTGGAGTAAAGCATTTTTAGGGCCCCCGATCCAGGGCGATAAGGTAATGTAATCTTCGAGTCATCTTCGCCGAAATTCTGCGAAAGGAGCCGGTGGCCGATCACACCTGCGGCCGGTCAGTTTCACGACCTCGACGGGCGCGAAAGAAACTCTGCAACAAGGTCGCGCAATCCTCCTGCAGGACGCCCGCCAGAATGTCGCATTGGTGATTGAGCGATGGATTTTGCAGAAGATTCAAAAGGCCGCCCGCCGCGCCCCCGCGCGGATCGGCGCAGCCGAAAACCACCCGGCGGATGCGAACATGGACGAGCGCGCCGGCACACATCGGGCAGGGCTCTTTCGTGACAAAAAGATCGCAATCCGTCAGGCGCCAATCGCCGACCGCGGCTTCCGCCTGGGTGAGAGCCAGCATCTCGGCGTGCGCCGTCGCATCTTTTAAGAGCTCCACCTGGTTGAAAGCGCGGGCGATGATCCGCCCCTCGCGCACGACCACCGCGCCGATCGGCACTTCCTCCGCCTCGTACGCGCGCACAGCCATACGCAGCGCCTCGCTCATGAAATAGGCGTCGCTCTGCAGATCGATGATCGGTTCCATTTTACCGGTCGTTTTTGAAAAAGCCTTCCACTTCCGCTAAAGAACCCGGAGATGACGTCGCGCAAAGAAAAATTTCATCCCGTTCGCTCCTGGGGTCCGCTGTTTGTGCAAAGCTTCAACGAGTGGATGGCCGACCGAGCACTCCGTTTCAGTGCGGCGCTGGCTTACTATTCCATCTTCGCAATGGCGCCGCTCATCATCATTGCGATCGCAGTCGCCGGCCTCGCCTTCGGCGAGGAAGCGGCCCGCGGCCAGATCTACCAGCAAATCGAATGGCTCCTCGGTCCCAAGGGTGCGTCGGAAATCCAAACCCTGATCCAGGCTTCGAGTGATCCGCAGCAGAGCCTTCTCGCCACTATCATTGGCGTGGTCACGCTCTTGATCGGCGCCTCCGGCGTCTTTGGGCAGTTAAAGGATGCTCTCAATTCCATCTGGGGAGTTATGCTCAAGCCCGGCGGCATGATGGCTTCGCTCAAGGCCTACCTCCTGAATTTCTCGATGGTGCTCGGGGTCGGATTTCTCCTCATTATCTCCCTCCTCCTCAGTGCCGTGTTCCAGGCGATCAACAGTTTCATGACCGGCTATCTGCCGATCCCGAGTTTTGTCGGGCCGCTCACAGCCCTGGTCAGTTTTCTCGTTCTCGTCCTGCTCTTCGCCTTGATTTACAAAGTGCTGCCCGACGTTAGGATCGATTGGAAGGACGTTTGGATCGGGGCCGCCGTCACCGCGCTCCTCTTCACGGCTGGGAAATATCTGATCAGTCTTTATCTCGCGAAGAGCAGCGTCGCCTCCAGTTTCGGCGCGGCAGGCGCTCTGATTTTAATCCTGGTCTGGGTTTATTATTCGACTACGATCTTTCTGCTCGGTGCGGAATTCACCAAGGTCTACGCCAGCCGCTACGGCTCCGGGATCCGTCCGACGAGCAATGCCTGCTTCGTCAGTGAAGCGATGCGCGCCGATCAGGGACTCGCCCCCGGCTCGGATCAGGCAAAGGACTCTCCTGCCTAACGATAGTCGCCGAGTTGCATCCGAGCGGGTACCGCGTTAGGAAAAATACCAGTGCTATGAAGTCTCTCGCTCTTGTCCTCGTTGTCTGCGGGCTGGCCTTGGCCAGCGCCAGCGCCGCCACCGAACAGGAAATCGTGGATCAATCGGTCGAGATCCTGCGCGATTTTCGCCAAATCCCCGAGAGCGATATCCCGCCCCGCATCCTGGCCGACGCGCGCGGCCTCGCCATTATTCGCGTGCTGAAGATTGGTTTTGGAGTCAGCGGCAAGGGTGGCCAGGGCGTGGTCGTGGCCCGGACCGCGCACGGCTGGTCGGCCCCTTCCTTTATCGGCCTGGGCGGCGCCGGCTGGGGCTTGCAGGTCGGAGCGCAGGTTTCCGATTTTATTTTCGTGCTCAACAACGACCCCGCGGTTCGCGCCTTCTCCCGCGATGGCAACGTTAAAATCGGCGCCGACATCAGCGCCGCGGCTGGCCCCGTCGGACGCGACCTGCAGGGCGCGATCACGCCGACGGCGGCGGTTTACACCTACAGCCGAAGCAAGGGCCTCTTTGCCGGGATTTCGCTGGAAGGCGCAATCATCGGCACGCAAAAGACGGCCAACGCCCGCTATTATGGCCGAGTGGTGAGCGCGCGCTCGATCCTGGCGGGCCGGGTCGCACCGACCGGCGGTGCCCAGCGGTTGCTCGGCATTCTCGGCCGCTACTAGGCGGCGGTGTTTTTCCTTTACAGGCCGGAAACAATTGCGGCAGGGTCACCCCGGTGCGCGCGCTCCTGTCTCTTCTTTGCCTAACGATCGGCGCGGGCTCGGTTTGTGCCCAGGAGCAGGAGAACAAATTGGTCGACCGGCTCCTGAAGCCGGACATGACCCTCTCCAATTCGGCCCAGAACAAGCAATTCAACGGCACCGGAAAGACTCCAGTGGAAAAGAAGTTCGAGGCGAAATCGTTTTACTCCGGGAACGAGCGACCCGTGAAAAGCTTCCCCGGTCGGAAAGACTTTTCCGCAAAAGGATACGAGACGGGGAAAGCCAGGCGCGTCGAAAATGCCGTCACCACCGAGGGTGCGCCGGCCTACGCCAAGGTAAAGTTCCTCACCGGGGAAAGCCAGCTCGTCCGCTCCGCCGCCGAGGGCAGCAGGGTCGCCCCGACGCGGGATTACGCCGAGAGCCGGCCATTCCTCGGCGAAGGCACGCGGCAAAAAATTCTCAGCCAGCAAGACAAGCCGCTCACGATCGACGAGATCCGCGAGCTCTTAAACAAGGGCAAGTAGCGGCGTCGCGGGTTGAAGCCGGGCGAAGCTGACGCACCTTGCCGGATGGATCCAGCGGACTCGTTCGAACGCCTTAAACTGGGCGCGGCGCAAATCATCAGCGAAGGCGAGCTGCGCCAGAAGTTGTCGTTAGGCAGGCCGCTCCGGGTCAAGCTCGGCGTCGATCCGACGAGCGCCGATCTTCATCTCGGCCACACCCTCCTGCTGCGGAAATTGCGCCAATTCCAGGA
>JALYQE010000027.1 GCA_030855965.1 Verrucomicrobiota bacterium
CCGGCGTACTGGCGGCCGACGCGGGCGTGGCCGCCCATGAGAGTGCGGCGCTCTTCGTAGGGAAGGGAATACCAATTGCGTTGTTCGCCGCGGCGTTTCGTCATGTTGTAGAAACAGACGATCGGCCAGTCGGGCAGCGTCGGATAAACCCGCTCCTGCCGATATTTCTTCATCCGCTCGCGGAATTCCTGCATTCCGGCGCCGAACTCGGGGGTGCCGCGTTTCAGGTTCTGCTCCGTCTCGAGCGTCTCGCCGTATTGCTCTTCGGTCGTAATGTATTCGCTCTCTTCCGTAAGCGAGAGATAGCTGTAGACCGGCACGAGAACGTCCGCGCCTAACGAGAGAGTGAGCTGCTTCTCGATGCGGTTCGCGGTCTGCAGATCGGGCGTAATGAGCATGAAGCCGAGGTCCGCTTTCGGTGTCACCTGGCTGAGGGTGAGGAACTGGGTGGATTCGAGGTCGCGCGTTTGCAGGACGAGATTGGAAAGGGCGATTTTCGCGGCCCACTGCTCGCCGGGGTGGAGCAATCGCCATTGCCCGTAGTCGATCTGGTAGAAGAGGTGGAGGCAATGCCAGCCATCCTGCGGAATGAGCGTCGCGGGCGTGGAATCCATCGTGGGAGTTTCCCCGTGCACGAGGGGAGGGTCAAGGAGCGGCGTTGTAACCGGGGGCGGTGACCCCGGCCGGGGAGACGGTTTTCCCTGGTCAGCCGGGGTCAACGCCCCCGGCTACAACCGCGCTCGGCAGATGCGCGAGACAGTACTCCTCGCCATCGCGCGAGACGCGAAACTCGAGATTCGGGTTGGTCAGCTCGGTCGCGCCGCAGGTCGCGCAGCGATGGAGCGCTTCGTCTTCGGGCCGCGCCGTTTCTTCAAACCGACGGCGACGATTGGCGGTCTGGTGCCGGTTGCGCGCCGCCCGAACCAATCCCGGGCCAAAGAAAATGAAGTAATTGGCAAGGGACGCGATCATGGCCATGCGGTACGACATCGGGCTGGTGACAAAGCCAAAAAGGAGCAGCGCGGCCGTGGCCCAGGCGATCCATTTCACCTTCGCCGGAAGGACGAAAAAAATGTAGATCACCTCGTCCGGATAAAAACTCGCGAAGGCAAAAAAGAGCGAGGCGTTGAGCATCGTGTTGGCGAAGTTTCCGCCGAAGAAAAAGGCCGCGACGGTCGTCCCAATCATCCCGAGGAAATAGAAAAGATTGACCCGAAACGCGCCCCAGGCTCGCTCCAGGCCTTCGCCGATAAACCAGAGGAAGAGGAGCACGAAAAGGATCCAGATCGGGCTGTCGGTCGTCGGGATGAAAATATATGTGACGAGGCGCCAGACTTCGCCGCGCAGGATGGCGCTGCGGTTGAGATCGAGCATCTGCACAAACTCCGGGTTCAAGCGCGCGAGGAGAAAGACGAGGGCATTAAAGCCGGCCACAATCCGGATCAGACCAGGAATGGCGAAGCGGCCGAAGCGGCGTTCGAGTAAATCGAGAAAACTCATCGCGGCTCACCCTAGAGGCGGCCCCGCGGCAGTTCAACAGACGTGCGTGGCAGCAGCAGGTTTGACACGTTAATGGCAACATCTAGGCTGCCCACGATGAGCGACGCCGCAGCAAAAACGACTCCGCTTTACGAGGAGCACGTGAAGCTGGGCGGGAAGATGATCCCTTTCGGCGGCTGGCTCATGCCGGTGCAATACAGCAGCATCATGGAAGAGCACCTGGCGGTGCGAAACGCGCTCGGCGTCTTCGATATTTCCCACATGGGCGAGCTGGTCGCGAGCGGGCCGCGCGCCGGCGAATGGCTCGACACCATGCTGACGAATAACGTCGGCAAACTCGAAGTCGGCACCGGGCATTACACTTTTTTGCTCAATGACGAGGCGGGCATCATCGACGACCTCATTCTTTACCGGATCGAGGAGGAAACGTTTCTGCTTGTGGTCAACGCCTCGCGAATCGAGGACGATTTCGCCTGGCTGCAATCGCATCTCGCGCCCGACGTGAATTTGGAAAACCAGAGCGATCGTTATGCCGGGCTGGCGGTGCAGGGACCGAAGATCGGCGAACTTTTCGCGGCGCTCTTCGGGAATGCGAAGGAATTACCGGCGCGGAATCAGATCGCGCAATTCGATCTCGGCCCGACGAAAGTCTGGGTCGCGCGCACCGGCTACACGGGGGAAGACGGGATCGAAGTTTTCTTCCCGGCCGCGGATGCGCCGCGGGTCTGGAACGAAATCCTGGAGAAAGGAAAATCGTTAGGCATTCGTCCTTGCGGGCTGGGCGCGCGCGATACCTTGCGCCTCGAGATGTGTTATCCGCTGAACGGCTCCGACCTTTCGCCCGCGCACAATCCGCTCGAGGCCGGGCTCGGCTTTTTCGTTGACCTGACGAAGCCGCGATTTACCGGGCGCGACAAATTGCTCCGGGAAAAGGAAGGCGGGCTCTCCCGCCGGCTCGTCCCGTTCAAGATGAAAGGCAAAGGCCCGCCGCCCCGGCCGCATTACAAAGTTTTCCGCGACGGCGCGGAAGCCGGTGAACTGACCAGCGGCACGCTTTCGCCGAGCTTGAACTACGGAATCGGGATGGCTTACCTAACGACACCGACGCCGAAACCGGGCGAAGAAATCGAGATCGAAATTCGCGGCCAGAAATTTCCTGCCCTGGTCGAAAAGAAACCGCTCTACAAAAAACCATGAACGTTCCAGAAGATCTTCTTTACACCGAATCGCACGAGTGGGTCCGCCGCGACGGCGACAAGATCCGCGTCGGCATCACCGACCACGCGCAGGCGGAGCTGACCGATGTCGTCTACGTCGAGCTCCCGAAAGTAGGCGCGGCCCACGAAGCCCGCGGCACGATCGCGGTCGTGGAATCGGTCAAGGCCGCGAGCGACATCTACGCCCCGGTCAAAGGCACCGTCCTGGAGGTGAACAAAGCGCTCGAATCCAACCCGGCCCTGATCAACACCGACCCCTACGGCGAAGGCTGGATTTATGTCCTGCAAATGGACGAACCGGCCGCGCTCGAGAGCTTGAAAGACGCAGCGGCCTACAAGGCTGCGATCGGCTGATT
>JALYQE010000057.1 GCA_030855965.1 Verrucomicrobiota bacterium
TTGCGCCAGGCGCGGAATTGTTCCCGGGAGAGATTGTGCCGGCGCGAATCGAGCAGCTCTTCGACGGAAGCTTTCGCGCCGGAGAATTCTCTCGCCGCCGCGTTCGCCAGGCGGGCGGCGCGGGCGGCATCGAGGGTGGCCAGATTCTCCAGATTTTCGAACGGGACCCCGGCCATCCGAATCAAAAAAACAGGAGCAATACGATAACCGGGGTCGGCCACGCCTGAAGAAAACAGAAGCGCGGCGAGTGGCAACGATTAATGCCGGAAAGGATTTCGTTCGGCCGGATTGAGGCCCGCGCGCGGGCGACTGCGAAGAGCGCCGCTTGCCTAACGAAGAGGCGAAAGGCGGCTAGCTGCTCACCAGCGGCAGGCGGATCGTGATCGTCGTGCCGACGCCCGGGGCGCTGTCGACCTTGATCGAGCCGCTGTGATCCTCCACAACCTTCTTCGTAATATAGAGGCCGAGACCAGTGCCGCTTTTGCCCTGTTTGGTCGTGAAGTAGGGATCGAAGATCTTGGCAATCTGCTCGGGGCTGATGCCGTGGCCATTGTCAGCGACGCGCACATCGACGTAGAAATCCTTCCGGATGCAGCTGACTTCTACCGTTCCCTTGCTTTCGCCGGAAGCCTGGATGGCGTTGATGATGACGTTCTGAATCGCGCGCGTGATCTGGACGGCGTCGCCCGTGAGCGAGCAGGGATCGTCGGTGACGTCGACTTTCAATTCGACCGGCGTTTCCTTGGCCATGGCGCCGACGCTTGCGACCACTTCGCGGACAATATCGGCGATGGAGATGACCTTGGGCGGGGCGGCTTCGACGCTGCCGTAGCTCTGCCACATCGTGAGCAGGTCGCGGCAGAGGCGGACGTTTTGTTCGATGATCTCCAGTTCTTTGTTGTGGCTGGTTGCGTTCGGGTCGTCCGTGCGCTCGGAATCCTCGAGCTTTTTCGCGAGGAGTTGGACGTAGCCCCAGACGATCGTTAGGGGATTTCCAATGTCGTGCACGAACTCGGCCGAGGCCTGGCCGAGGGAGGCGAGGCGTTCCTTCTGCGCCAGCTCCTGGAGGAGGCGGTTGTTTAATTCCTTGATCTCGCCGGCGGCGTTTTCGCTCGTGCGATGGAGCCGGGTGCGCTCGACGTTGCGGCCGATGACTTCGCGCATTTCGCGCGCATCAAAAGGTTTGCTGATGTAATCGTTCGCGCCAAGGCGGAGCGCTTCCTTGGCCGTATCGAGCGCGCCGAAGCCGGTCAGCATGATAACGGAAAGATGCGGATCGATCTGCCGAATGAGGCGCAGGCCTTCGATGCCCGTTATCCCCGGCATCCGGATATCCATGACGATGGCGTCCGGGTTTTTTTCGGTCAGGAGTTTCAAGCCCTTTTCGACCGAGTCGGCGGTGTGCACTTGATAGCTCGGCTTCAAGAGCATGCGCAGACTTTCGCGCGGCCCCATTTCGTCATCGATGACGAGGACTTGCGGGAGTTCGGCGTTGGCAATCATTGCTCCCATCGCTAGAAGCTAGGGACGTACCTTCGGAGGAGAAAATCTACGAAATGATACAAAAGGATTCACTTTCGACGGCGATGTTTCTGTAATCCGAGGATAAACGCAAGGGCTAATTGTGAATAACTTGAAGTTTGTCGACAAACCGCAAGAATGCGCAGAACTCTCACAACGAGAGTAAGGTCGAGCTGAGTAGTGCGGGGAAAGATCAGGAAGAGATGGCAAAAAGTAATCGAGTCGTCGTAACGGGCATGGGCGTTATCGCCCCGAATGGAACCGGACTGCGGGAGTTCTGGCGGACGCTGGCCGCCGGCGAGAGCGGGATCGGGCCGATCACGCTGTTCGACCCGGAAGGTTTCAAAAGCCGGATTGCGGGCGAGGTGAAAAACTTTGATCCGCTCGACCACATGCCCGCGCAATGGAAACCGAAGCGGATGGGACGGCATACGCAATTTGCCTACGCCGCGACGCAGATGGCTTTGCGGGATGCGCAGTTTGACCCCCGGGTCGACCGGATCAACTCGGTCCTGCCGGTCTGCATCGGGGTGAGCTCAAGTGCGTTTGACGTGATCGAAGATGGCGCGCGCGAACTGCAAGGGCGCGGCGCGGGCCGGATCAACTCGGGCATGGTGCGCAACTGCCAGCCGCAAGCGGCGGCCCTCCTCATCGCGCAAAAGCTCGGCGTGCAAACGCAGGCCTCCACCATTTCCTCGGCCTGTAATTCCGGGATCGATGCGATCGCCTCGGCGGCGACCATGATCCGCTCGGATGATGTCGAAATTGCGATCGCCGGAGGGTCGGACGCGCCGGTGACGCCCCTGGCGATGGCCAGTCTCGCTTCGGCGGGGTTGAGTTCTTTTGCCAACGCCAATCCGACCACGGCGAGCAGACCGTATGACGCGAGCAGCGACTCGGGAGTCATCTCGGAGGGCGCGGGGGTATTGATCCTGGAAAATCTCGATCACGCGCTGGCGCGAGGAGCGAAAATTTATCTCGAGATCACCGGTTATGCGGCCCAGATGGACAGCGAACCCGATGATCCCTTTGATGGACTCGAAACAACGATGCGCCTGGCGCTGGCGAATGCCGGGCGCGACGCACGGGAGATCGATTACATCTGTTCTTATGGACCGGGACATCCGGTGCTGGATGCGGCGGAGGTGCGGATGATCCGGCGGGTTTTTGCCCCCTATGCTTCCCAGGTGCCGGTGAGTTCGATCAAGGGGGTGACCGGAAATCCGCTGTCCGCAGCCGGCCCAATGCAATTAATTTCCTGTGCGTTGGCCTTTCAGGCGGGCCTCATTCCGCCGACGGCCAATCATGAAACACCGCTTCCGGGGTGCGCGTTGGATTTTGTCGCTCGAAAGGCGCGAAAGGCGCTATTGAACTGTGCGCTAATAAATGTACGTGGTCTGGGAGGCGGAAACAGCAGCATGGTGGTGGAACGAGTGCATTTGGATTAAGTCTTTAATCCACGCAGTTCGAATCGCGCCTGGTAAAGCGGAGTTATGACAGCCGCCACTATTTCTACCGTCGTGGCCATGCTGCTCCAGCTCTCGCTGGGCTTGGCCGTCTTTCAGGCCAATCGCCACCGCCTGGCGAATCAATGTTTTCTGCTTCTTTCCCTAACGATCGACGCCTGGCTTTTCAGCCTTTTCCTGGCCTTTACCGCGACGACCCCGGCCGCCGCTGAGTTCGCCATCCGGCAGGCCTCCGCGACCGGCGCGGTTTATCTCGCGGTCCTGAATCTTCTCCGTATCTCGGTGCGGCAACGCCAGCTCGGGTGGAAAGGAATTTTCGCCAACTCCAAGACCTGGCTTCTCGTCACCCTCGGGGTCATCGCGCTCTGCCAGACGAAGGCCTTCCTCGAGGGCGCGGTCCTGTCGCAACAGCCCCAAACCGCACCCAGCCCGGATTATGGGCCGGCCGTCCCCATTTACGTCGCCTACATCATCCTCGCTTTCGGCGCTCTGATCGTGAGTTACGGAAGGGACATTCGGACGACGAAGGGCGGCGAACACGCGGAGCTCTCCTTCATTTTCATGGGCGCGATCGCGGCCGTCGTTTTCGCGCTCCTTCTGGCTTTCGTCCTCGATTACTTCCTCGGCGAGGCGCGCGCGCTTTGGTTCGCGCCGTTCCGTTTCATCATCCTCAGCCTCGTTATCGCCTACGGCATCGCGACGCGAAAAATCCTCGAGGTCGGATTTTTCATGCGGCGGGTCATTTCCTACGGCGTGCTCGGGGGCTACCTCGTCGGCCTTTATGCGCTGATCTGGTGGCTCAGTTTGTCGGTTTTCGTGCCGATGATGGGGCCTGATGGACGTTCCGTGGCGCACCTTCTCGCTGCTCTCGTGGTCGCTTTCGCGATGGCGCCGGCGCGCGGGGTGTCGCAGACGCTGGCTGATCGGCTTTTCGTCGGCACCCGTCGCCTCGATTTCCAGGCGACGATGAACCAGGCCGCCGCCATCCTGCGTTCGGTGACGACCCTGGGAGATTTGCTCGAACGCTTTGGCCTAACGATCGGACAGGCGGTCGACACGGAACGTGTTTTCCTTCTCCTGCCGGAGCAGGAATTTTACGCGCAGCGCTTTCCCACGGTCCAGCCCGGCTCGCGCACGACGCGGATGGAGTTGCACCGCGACCAGGCGATCATCGCCCACCTCGAGCGCACGAAAGAGCCGATCATCCTGGACGAGTTGCACCGCATTCGTTCCACCCCGGAGCTGGAGCGCGTGCGCCGGCAGATGAAGTCGCTCCATGTCGCCGTCGCGATGGGGATTTTTTCCCGCGAACAACTCGCCGGCGTGATGCTTCTGGGCCCGCGCCGCTCGGGCAGCATCTACGGCACGGTCGAGCAGAGCGCGCTTCTGGTGCTTTGCGGACAGCTCGCGGTCGCGATCGAGAACGCCCAGCTCTTTACCGAGGTGCAGAACGCGAAGATTTATAATGAAACGCTCCTGCAAAACCTGACCACGGGCGTGGTCGCGGCCGATCGCAACGGGGTGATCACCGTTTTTAACCGCGAGGTGGAGGAGATTACCGGCCTGCCCGCCTCCGAATTGCTGGCCCGCAGGATCAGCAATTTGCCGGAGGCGTTGCGCGATATTTTGAACGAGACCCTGACCGCCGGCGAGCGCCAGGAAGATCGGGAAATTTCCCTGCGCGCGGGCGACAAGAGCACGATTTTGCGTGCGAGCAGCTCGATTTTCCATGGGCAGGATGGAGAGCCGCTGGGCGCGCTCATGGTCTTGACCGACATCACGACCCTGAAGCGACTCGAGATGCAGATCCGGCGGAGCGATCGCCTGGCCAGTCTCGGCACGCTCTCTGCCGGCATGGCGCATGAGATCAAAAATCCGCTCGTCTCGATCAAGACTTTTGCCCAGCTCCTGCCGGAGCGTTATCAGGACTCCGATTTCCGCGAAACCTTCTTTTCCCTCATCGGGCACGAGGTCGATCGGATCGATTCGTTAGTGAACCAACTCCTCCGCTTTGCCCGGCCGGCGAAACCGCTCCTCAAACCGATGCACGTGCACGAGGTTTTGGAAAAAGCGCTTCTCCTCGTCGGTCATCGGCTTTATCAAAAAAATATTAAATTAACTCGCTCCTGGCATGCCGATGTGGATACAATCCGCGCCGACGCAGACCAGATTGAGCAGGTGTTTCTCAACTTTTTCATCAATGCGCTCGACGCCATGAAACCCGGGGGTTCGCTCACAGTCACAACCGAAATCGGCACGACCGAGACCTGGCCAACCGCATTGCCGGACGACGCCGGCGAGGCGCGCGAGATCCTGCGCGTGAGCGTGGAGGACGACGGCAGCGGGATCAAACCGGAAGATGTGGCGCACGTTTTCGATCCATTTTTTACGACCAAGGACTACGGCACGGGTCTCGGGCTCTCGGTCGTCCACGGGATTGTGCAGGAACACGGCGGCCAGATCGAGGTTGAGAGCGAGCTGGCCCGCGGGACCAGCTTCCACATCCTGCTCCCCTTGGTCCGCTTCCAGGAAGAAGTCGCCGCCGCATGATCCTGCCCGCGGCGTGTATTCTTTTCACACAGGATCCCGATTTCGTTAGGCGGGCGCGCGCTTACCTCCGGAGCACGACCCGGATCCAGCACGTGGCGCAGAGCGAGCGCCTCTTCACCGTCCTGCAGCAGAACCGGCCCGCCCTGCTGCTGCTCGATCTGCGCGGGAAAGAAAGCGTCTCGCGAATCGCGCAGGTGCAGGCGCAATGGCCCGATGTCCTGATAGTGGGTTTCGGCACTTTGCGTTCTGAACCATTGCGCGAGGCGGCACAGTCCGGTATCTACGCGACCGAGGATGTGAACCTGGAGCAGCGCCATTTCCAATCGTTAGTCGGCCGTGCGCTCGATCATCTGCACGTTCTCGAGGAAAACCGCGCCTTGCGCAGCGCTTCCGCACGGGCTCCGGCGGCCGCGGCGGCGCGGCACCTGCCGGAGCTGGCGCACGAGTCTCGCCGCGGGCCGATGACGACGGCCTCCTCGCCCCGGGGTTTCCGACGTTTTGAAAAAGCCGAGCTTCTCGTTAGCCGAGTGGTCGAGGACTTGGCCGATACGGTGCGGGTGGCAAGGGTCGGCATGTTCGGCCACGAGCGCCCGGGACAACCGTTTCGTCTGCGGGCCGGCCTGCGCTGCCTGCCCGAAACCTACGAGATGGATTACGACGAGGGCGACCCGTTGCTGCGCTGGTTTGAGCTGCACGCGCATTTGATTTACCGCGCCCATCTCGAGCAGAAGGAATATGCGGAGCGCGAGCTGCTCCGACGCGCGCTCGATACCGTCGGTGCGGAAGTGATCGTGCCGCTCCATGCCGCGGGTCGAATCACCGGCTGGCTTTTTTTCGGTCATCGCCTGACCGGTCAGCCGTTCGACGAGCACAGTCTCGAGACCCTCATGCGCCTCGGCGAAGAGGTCTCCCATGTGCTCGAAACCGATCGCCTCAACCAAGAGGCGACCCTCCAGAAAACGCTCGCGGAAACTCTCCTCACCGCCATTCCCCCCGGGATCATCGCGTGCGACGACGACGGACTCATCCTCTGGTGCAACCCGACCGCCGAATCGTATCTCGGCATTAGCGCGGCCGAAGTGCTGCACCGGCCGATCGAAAACGCCGGCAGCCGCGTCGCTTCGCTCCTGCGCGAAACCCTTGAGAGCCAGGGACAGATTTCCGCCCAGCAATGGGTCGACAGCCATTCCCGGCGCTCGCTCTCCGTTCAGACCCGCCGGCTCAGCCACGAAGACAACTCGTTAGGCGCGGTCGCAATCATCCAGGATCTGACCCCGGAAGAGTCGATGCGCCAGAAGCAGGAGCTGATGGACCGGGCCGCCTTTTGGACCGATCTGGCCGCGAGCATGTCGCACGAGGTGCGCAATCCCCTGGTCGCGATAAAGACCTTTGCCCAGCTTCTCCCGGAACGTTTCGACGATCCGGATTTCCGGCGCGACTTCAACGAAATCGTCGTCCAGGAAATCGATCGCCTCGATCTCATCATCACGCAGATCAACAATTTTGCGCATCCGCCCGAACTGCACTTCAAGCCGCTCGATCTGCGCGCCCCGATGAAGCAAGCGATCGAACTGGTGCGCGCGCGTTCCGTGCACAACGGTTTTTCGATTGAAACCAGACTACCGGACGATTTACCCCGGGTGGTGGGTGACGAGACCGCGCTCGCCGAGGCTTTCGCGCATCTCGTCGCCAATGCCGCCGAGGCCACCCACGGCCGGCCGGAGGCGCGGATTACTCTTTCCGCCAAACCGATTAGCGATGGCGGACACACCAGCGGCGTGGTGGTCACAGTGCACGACAACGGCCGCGGAATTGCGGCCGAGTTGCGCGACAAAATCTTTTCGCCGTTTTGCACGACCAAGGCGCGCGGCATGGGGCTCGGCCTCCCGATCGTAAAACGCACCGTCTTTGATCACAACGGCCGGGTCGACGTGGATTCCAACCCACAGGGCACCTCGGTCAGCGTTCTCCTCCCCGTGGTCGAAAACGGCGCGCCTGAGAGTGCCGCAGCTCGCAGTTGAGAGTTGGGCCCTGCGAGTCCAGAGTGCGGACTCAACCTTTCCACACCTATGATCGTTACCACGCAACAACTCTACAAGGTCGCCTACGGAAAGTTCGCTGTCGGCGCCTACAACGTGAACAACATGGAGCAGATCCTCGGGCTGTTCCGCGGCAACGTGCAGAGTCAGGCGCCCTTCATCATTCAGCTCTCGAAAGGCGCGCGAAAATACGCCGACAAACGGATGCTGGAAGCCCTCATCCGGACGGCTGAGAAAATGTTCACCGACGCGATTTTCGCCGTCCATCTCGACCACGGCGACGAAGAAACCTGCTACGACTGCATCAATTCCGGCTTCTACAGCTCGGTCATGATCGACGCCAGCCATGAGAGTTTTGAGGAGAATATCGCGATCACGAAGCGGGTCGTGGACCGGGCGCATAAGAACGGAATCAGCGTCGAGGCGGAGCTCGGCCAGCTCGGCGGCGTGGAGGAAGACATCACCGTTGATGAAGGTCATGCCTCCCTGACAAATCCGGAAGAAGCCGTCGAATTCGTTAGGCGATCGGGCTGCGATTCACTCGCCGCCGCCATCGGCACGAGCCATGGCGCCTATAAGTTCAAGGGCAAGCAGGGCCTTCATTTCAACGTCATCGAGGAAATCCAGAAGAGGATTCCCGGCACTCCCATCGTCATGCACGGCAGCTCGAGCGTCCCGGTTGAGGAAGTCGAACGCATCAACGCCGCCGGCGGCAAGCTCGACCCCTCGGCCCGCGGGGTGAACGAAAACGAATACCTGCCGGCGGCGAAACTCGGCGTGACCAAGGTCAACATCGATACCGATGGCCGGCTCGTCTGGACGCGGGTCCATCGCGAATTCTTCCGCGATCATCCTGACCAGTTCGATTTCCGTCCGCCGGGCAAGATCTTCGTCGAGGAATACGCGAACTTTATCGCGCACAAGAACGAGAAGCTCGGCTCGGCCAATCAGCTCGACGCGATTCGCGCCAGCTTGTAGGGTCGCTTCCGGTCGTCCGCCGTTTTCCCGGCCTCCGTCCGCCGCCCGCCGACCTGGAACTTCACGCGCACGAATTTCGCGTCCACGCCGACAAGCGAGACGGTGACGAGCCGTTTATTGCGAAACCGAATCCGACCCTCGACGGCACTCCAGTGAGGACTGTCCGCGGCGAGGGATTTGTTCGAAATGGCGATGGATAATTCTCCCTCGGTCGCCCCGTGTTCATTCACAAAAACCAAGTCCCCGCCGGCAGCGCGGTCGCGCAGTGGGATCACAAACGAGCTCGCGCCGCGGGGCAGTGCATAGCTGGTCTTCGTCCCAAGGTCGGTCACGCCGCGGCGCGCGAACGGCGCGTCGTCCCGGGCGAAAGCGACTCCGGTAAGGATGAAAAGAGCCAACGTTGATAAGAGGCGCATGGCGTTCTCCACCAGAGCTTGAATCGGGCCAGCCAGCCCGGGTCGTAAAAGCTGCGGTTGTGCCGGCTAGCCGCCGGGGCAAAAGCCAGGGCCATGAGGGTTGCGATTTATCTTGCCGATACCACCTATGACGGGTAAAACAGGCCGGAATAAACGGCTTTAGCTACAAATGAACACAGGACCTTCCAGGGAAGGCTTGGGGCAGATTATCTCGAGCCCAATTTTTAGCGCCTCCGGCTCTCGGAGGCGGCGTAAAAATGTCAGGCCTTGCTTGGTACTGCATCTGCTAACTTAGATCGCACTTGACTCTCCTTTTGAGCATGGACTCCACACCCAACTCCACTGCGGCTGCCCGCAAAATCTTCTCCCTTCTCTTTTCCGCACTGTTTCTGGTGCCGGCTCTCCGCGCTCAGGAAGCGGTCCGGCCCTCCCTTGCCGGTGAAGCCGCGGCCGAGGCGCGCCGTCAATCGATCGACCAGATCCCCTACAATCTGCTTCTCGGTCCGGTTCGCTTCCGGTTCAGCATCACCACCGGGGTCGAGTATAACGACAACATCAATCTCTCGGAGACCAACCAGCAGTCGGACATCATTATCCGGCCGCAATTTAATCTCTCCGCCCTTTGGCCGGTGACTCAGCTCAACACCTTGAAGCTCGATCTTGGTCTCGGTTACGGTTTCTATCTCGATCATCCCAACGCTAATACCAACGGCATCCTCATCCAGCCCGGTTCGCAGCTGGCGTTTGATATTTTCATCCAGGATTTCCGCATCAACATACATGACCGGTTCTCGCTCCAGCAGGACCCGGTCTCGCAGTTGCAGCTTAGCAACGTGGTCGATTATGGCCGTTTCGAGAACACCGCCGGTGTTTCCGTGCTCTGGGATTTGAACAAGGCGGTCCTGACTTTTGGCTACGACCACTACACCTACGTTTCGACGACCGAAACTTTCTCCTACCTCGATCGCCACGCCGAGATTCTGAGCTTTAGCTCCTATTTCGCCTTCACTTCCACCACTGGAGGCGGCATCGAAACCTCGGCCGTCTACAATTACTACAACCAGGACTTCCTTAACGACTCGGTCACCTACAGCGTCGGGCCGTTCGTCGAGACCCAAATCACGAACTACCTGAAACTGCGGGCCGCGGCCGGGTATCAGTTCATCAACTTCGACAGTAGCGGCACGGTCGGCGACACGAGCGATTCTAATGATTTCTATGCGAACTTCCTTATCTCGCATCGGATCAACCCGGCCATCACCCACACTCTCTCCGCCGGGCGCGAGTCGCAGCTCGGCGTCAACTCGAACTTTGTCGCTTTGAATTACGTCCGGCACACTGCCACCTGGAATATCATCAACGGCGTCCTGCTCGGGACGGAGCTCTTCTTTGAAGACGGCGATGACTCCGGCGGCCTTTTTTCAGAGCACATTCAGCGTTATGGAGGTGCGGCCACTCTGGGATACCAGTTGACCCCTCACATCACGCTCGGTTTTCGGTATCAATACACCCAGAAGCAATCGGATCAGCCCCTGCGCGACTACCAGCAAAACCGCGTCTCGTTCGACGGCACCTACAGTTTCTAAAGCCAATCGTATGAGTCTATGAAGCGCCTTCTTATCTTATGCAGCATTTCCGCCTTTGCCCTTCTTCCCGGCCTAAAGGTCTTCGCGCAAGATAGTAGCCCGCTTCCCTTCGCCCCGAGAGCTACCGCGGTCGAGCCTGCCGGTCCTGGCACGGCCAGCAGTACGGTCATGCGCACCAACTCTATGGCGGTGCTCGATGACAAAAAGCGCCTCGGCAGCGATGATTTCGTCAGTTTTCGCGTCGTCGAGGATCGCGATAATGAATCGCAGCGCCTGCGGGTGAACGACAATGGCGAACTCGAGGTGCCTTACATCGGTCTTATCCCGGCCGCCGGCAAAACTTGCCGGGAACTGGCTTTCAATATCAAGTCGGCCTTGGAAAAGGAATACTACTACCACGCCACGGTGATTCTCGCGGTCGACCGGGTCAGTGAAAAATCTCGTGGCAAAGTCTACGTCTACGGGGCGGTCAAAGGCCAGGGGCCCCAGGAAATCCCGACCGACGAGACCTACACCGTGAGCAAGGCGGTGATTCGCGCCGGTGGCTTCGGCGACTTCGCGGACAAGCGCAAGGTGAAGGTTACCCGGAAGAATGGGCAGGATATGGTGGTCGACCTGAAGCGCGTGATCGAACAGGGCCGTTCCGAGGATGATGTCGTCCTTCAACCCGACGACCAGATTTACGTTCCACAACGGCTGGTCAATTTCTAGTTATGCAGAACAAGGCTTTCGAACGCTCCTCGCCCGCCTCGATCACGACCTCGATCGTGACGCGGCTTCATCGCTACAAGGCACTCTTTCTCCGGCGCTGGTGGATCCCGCTGCTCACCATCTGTCTCGGACTCTTTGTTGGGGCCTGGATGATTTACCAGGCGCCCAACGCGTTTCTTTCGGTGAGCAAAATGATGGTGGCAGGCAAGCTCAACCTGGCCCAGAACGCGGTCTACAGCGAGGACAGCAATAACTTTTACGGCACCCAGATCCAGCTCATGCAAAGCGATGAAGTGCGCACCGGTGCCGAGTCGCTGGTGCGTGCGACGCACCCTGAGATGGCGCCGGTCAAGGTCACCCTTTCAATCACACAGCGGCCCCGCACTTCCATCTTCGAGCTGGAAGCCATCGGAACGGCTCCGGATTACACCCAGGCTTACCTCAACGCCGTGATGCAAAAGTATCTCGATGTGAAAAAAAGCATGCGCGTCGACCAAGGCAGCCATGTGACGACCGCGATCACTGAGCAGCTCATCCAGGTCGAGAAGGATCTGCGCAACGGCGAGGATGAGATGCTGGAGTTCCAAAAAGAACACAACATCGGCTTTATCCAGGAAGAGGGAAACAGCGCCGCGGCCTATCTCGTGAAGCTCAATCAGGAGTATGCCCGCCTTAAGACCGAGTACGACCTCCTGAGTTTGCTCGATCTCGACCAGAACCTCGACCGCCAGCAGGTCGCACCCAAAGCATCTGAAAACTCTACTTCCACTCAGCCGGACGAAGGCATGCCCTTCGCCGACGTCGGGCCGGAAGGCGAGTATCTGAAGGCAAAACAAGCGGTCCAGTTACTCAAGGCGGAGCGCGACACACTCTCCAAGGATCTGCGCCCGAGGCATCCTAAAATCATCCGGCTGAATGACGAGATCGATAAGCAGGAAAAATTGATCGGCCTCTACCGGAACGACGCGGTCGAGAAGCTCGACACTCGGCGCAAGTCGATCGGCAAACAGATGGAGAATCTCAAGTCGAACATCAAGGAATGGGAGAAGAAGGCACTCGATCTCAGCCAGCAGCTCGCGCAATTCAATCGCCTGAAAGGTAAAGTCGACCGCCAGAAGACTCTCTACGATCGCCTGACCAACAACTTGAAGGATGTCGATGTCTCGCAAGTCGTCGATGGCGGCGACCAGGTCGGGATCATGGAAAAGGCGACTGCGCCGGTCTCAGTGCGCCCCGGTTTGATCAGAAGCCTGCTCGTCGGGCTTGGCTTCGGCGCCTTTGCCGGCCTTGTCATCCTCATCCTGCTTGATCGGATCGACGACCGGATGGCGTCCTTCACTGAGTTCCAGCACTATTTTAACGAGAACATTCTCGGTCAGATCCCGAAGGAGAAAACGAAAGGCGCGGTCACGCTCCTCCAGCCCGACGATGCTCGGCACATCTTTGCCGAGTCTTATCGCAACGTCCGCTCTTCCATCTTCTTCATGCCCTATGAAGGCCCGCGGCCCAAGACTCTGCTCATCACGAGCGCCGTGCCTAACGAAGGCAAGTCGACCGTCTCCTCCAACCTCGCTATCACCATGGCTCTTTCCGGGGCCAAGACCCTGTTGATCGACGGCGATCTTCGCCGCGGCGCCCTGCGGGAAACGTTTGATATCCATTCCAAGATCGGCTTTTCCGAAGTCCTGAAACAGGAAGTGAACTGGCGCGAAGTCGTGGTCCCGACCACCCTGCCGAGCCTCTTCGTCCTGCCTCGCGGCAACACCATCTCGCAGCCGAGTGAGCACCTCCTGCGCGAGTCGACCGACGCTTTCCTTAAAGATATCTACAATCACTACGACTACATCATCATCGATAGCTCGCCCGTCCTCGCGGCCGATGATACCACCAGTCTTGCGCCGAAAATCGACGCGACCTTGTTTGTCGTCCGGCTCTCCTATACGTCCGCG
Source organism: Verrucomicrobiota bacterium (assembly GCA_030855965.1). Lineage (GTDB taxonomy): Bacteria > Verrucomicrobiota > Verrucomicrobiia > Chthoniobacterales > UBA10450 > Palsa-1392. The sequence goes on from JALYQE010000057.1 coordinate 13,217, forward strand.
CGCCTGACCCGGAAAGCTCTGGAGCTTCTTTATAACCGGCAGGTCAATGTCCCGGGCGTGATTTTGAACTACGTCGATACTTCACTGCCGGAGTACTATTACTACCAATACGCGGAGTACTATAACACCCCGCCCGCGCCGGAAGCGCCCCTCCAACCGGCGGCGGAGCAGCACGGTCATCGCGTTTCGTAGCCGCGGCGCGCGCACCGATCGGCCGATCATCCGGCGCGTCGTTCACGAGCTTGTCGCGTCATGACCTCCTCCGAGTCCGCGCCACCAGTCGGAGGCTCGCCGCCTCCTCGCAGCGGGCGCGCTTTTCTCTTTGCCCGGCGGATCGGCCAGTTTGCCTCCATCCAGGCGCTTATCCAGTTGATCGGCTTTGCCGTCGGGATTTTGCTCGTTAGGCGGCTGGATCAGCATGAGTACGCGCTCTTCACCATCGCCAATACGATGCAGGGCACGATCAATGTCCTGGCCGATATCGGCATCAGCATTGGCCTGGTCTCGATCGGCGGCCGTGTCTGGCAGGATGGGCACCGCTTCGGCGAACTAATCAGCACCGGACTAAAGCTGCGCCGCAAACTCGGCGCAGCCGCGGTCCTGGCGGTGACTCCGTTGCTTTTTTACATGCTGGTGAAAAACGGAGCCTCCATTTTTTACGCGGTCATCCTGATCGTTGCTGTTCTCGGCGGCCTGTATGTGCAGCTATCGCTCGGCGTGCTCGATGTCGTCCCGCGTTTGCGCTCCGATATCCGGCAAATTCAAAAAATCGATTTCACCGGGGCGATCACGCGTCTGGTCATCCTGATCGTGCTCGCCTTTGTTTTCCTGAATGCCGGGGTCGCGGCACTGGTCGGTTCCGGCGCCCTCCTGCTACAATATCTTCTCCTGCGGCGCTACGTCAGCGCCGTGGTCGATCTGCAGGCTGGGGAAAACCCGGCCGACCGGAAAGCGATGATGGGCTTCATTCGCAACCAGGCCCCGAACGCGATTTTCTTCTGTCTCCAGGGGCAAATCACCATTCTTCTCATCACTCTCTTTGGCCGGGGCGCCGGGGCGGTCGCGGAGGTCGGAGCGCTCGGCCGCCTCGCGATGATTTTCGCGGTCCTCGGCAACCTCATTACCAATATCTTTGCCCCCGCCTTCGCGCGCTGCCAGGAGTCACGCAAGCTGGGCTGGCTTTACACGGGGATCGCCGGCACCGTAGCCGGTTTCAGTCTCGTCGTCCTCGCGGGCGCGATCTTCTTGCCTGACCAATTTCTTTTTATCCTCGGGAACAGGTATTCCCATCTCCAGCATGAGCTGCTGCTGATGATGGGTGGTGCAATCCTGAATATGATCGCGAGCACTCTGTGGACGCTAAACGCTTCCCGCGCCTGGATCGTCGGCTCCTGGCTCTACATTCCCCTCACTCTTGGGACGCAGTTACTACTTATTCCTTTTATCGATTTCTCGACCGTGGCCGGGGTACTTACCTTTAACCTCTTCTCTGCCCTGCCCAGCCTCTTCCTTAATATCGGGCTAAGTTACCGCGGATTTCGCCAACCCATCCCGGCATGAAAATTCCAAACTTCGGCTATCACTCCGCTCGCTGGGAAGGCGAGCTGCGGCGCAGGAGTTACCGCGCGCTTTTGCCCGCAATCGCGCGGCGCAAAATTCAGCCGGCCCGCGACATTCCGTTGGACGTTTACTCCTATTCCGGCGAAGCAATGCTGCCCGAGCAGGTCCGGTCGATCCGTTCCTTCCTCCGCCACGTCGGTCGCCCGCAAAGTTTCACCGTGGTCAGCGACGGCTCCCATTCCCCTCGCAGTGTCGAACTCCTGCAAAGCATCAACCCGGTCGTTACCGTCCGGCCAACGGGCGAGAATCTGCCGCCGGATCTGCCCGAGAAATTTCGCTACTACATCACCACCTATCCGATGGGCAAACAGCTCGGCCTGATCTTGTCGCTGCCGCGCGACGGGCCGGCCTTCTACGTCGATTCCGACATCCTCTTCTTCCCCGGTGCCGCGAAATTGATGTCGGATGTCGACGCCAACCCGGCGCCGGCACTCTACCTGCCGGACTGCCAGGATTCGTCGGCTGATCCGCGCGTCTTGCGTGAGCCTAACGAAGCGCGCGAACCGGTAAACTCCGGGCTCCTCCTTCTCCTGCGTCGGCTCGATTGGTCTGTGGCCATTAGTCGCTTTCTCGAATTAGAGGGCGAGCCGAATTTCTTTACTAACCAGACGCTGGTGCACCTGGTCATGCATGCGAATGGGGCCCGGCCGCTGGACCCGGCACGCTATGTCCTGCAACTGGACGATCAATTCATTTATCCCGATCGTTATGCTGGTCCGCACCTCGTCCTGCGTCATTACGTGAATCCGGTCCGGCACAAGTTTTGGACTACGCTGTAACGATCATGCAATCCGCTGTCGCACCGCTCCGCATCCTGGCGATTGTTAATCTCCCTTGGGATCCCCGCCTCGGCGCCGCGCGGGTCTGGATCGAACTGACCAGGGAATGGAGTGGCGCCGGGCACACCGTGGAAAAATTTTGCCTAACCGACGCCTTCCCTGATCCTCCCGCCTCACGTGCCGGGTCCGCTCTGCGCCAGATCCTTTTTCCGCACCAGGCAGCCGCTTTCGTCCGAGCGCACGGGCACCGCTTCGACGTGATTGATTGCCTGATCGGCGTCCTCCCCTTTTCCAAAAATTCGCTCGGCTTTCGCGGTCTGCTCGTCGCACGCTCGGTGGGACTTTTTCGCCTGTATCATCGCTTTCTGCACGAGTCGAGCAAACTCGAGCCGAGCCAGAAAGAAGGGCGCTGGTTCGGACATCTCTTTCATCGCTTCATCGACTGGCGCGCCCGCGTCCACTCGGAAAAATCGATTCGCACCTGTGACCTCCTAAATTTGCCTAACGAAGATGAGTGTCGCGAGCTCTCGACCGATCCCACGGTCCCTGCTCCCGCGATCGTCGAGCCCTATGGCTTGACCGATGGCTTCCTCAATGACCTCGCCGCGGCCGCCGCCCCCGCCCCGGTCCGCCTGCAAAAGCAGAAAGTCGCGTTCATCGGAATGTGGGGACCGCGCAAGGGGTCGCGCGAATGGCCCAGCATCATGACCGATATCTGGGCGCGCCATCCCGCCGCGGACTTTGTTTTTCTCGGGACCATGTTTGAAGAGGCGGTCGTGCGAGCCGAACTCGGCTTCGGCAACGACAGACGAATTATTTGCCAGCCGACTTTCCCCGCGTGCGACCTGCCTTTGCTCCTGGCTGACTGCACGATTGGTCTCTTCCCCAGCCACATCGAAGGCTTCGGCCTCGCGCTCATCGAGCAACTCGCGGCCGGGCTGCCAACCATTGCCTACGACGTTCCCGGGCCGCACCAGATCTTGGAGACGCAAAAGACGCGCCTCCTCACCCCGGCACGAGATTCAGCCGCGATCGCCTCGCGAGCGGCGGATCTTCTTTCTCTGCCTTCGGCAGAATACGAGACGCTTTCCAGGAGTTGCGTTGAAATCGCTCGCCGCTATCGCTGGCAGGAAATCGCGGAAAACACAATTCTTCATTATCGCACTGCGCTTTCCTCGTTAGGCGAAAGGGAGAGCGGGAGCCAATCGTGAAGAGCCGCCGACGTTTGCTGCAGATCATCCCCCGCGCTCCGGACGATTGCGGCGGTGTCGGTGACTATGCCAGGCAATTGGCGGGCCGCTTGCGCGAGACCTACGACATCGAATCCATTTTCGTTTCCGCGGCCCCGGCCACGTCCTCGAGCACCGCGGATAATTTCGAGCTCCTGTCTCCTTTACGGACCGTCTCGAAAACGATCGATCCTCCCGGGGCGCTCCTTCTGCACTATGTCAATTACGGCTACAACCGACGCGGGATCCCTTCCCGCCTGCCCACCGTGCTGCGTCGTTTAACGAATTCGGGGGGCGCCCGGCTGGTGACAATCTTCCACGAACTTTATGCTGCCGGCTCTTGGCGGCGAAGCGCCTTCTGGCTCGGCCCACTGCAGAAACGAATCGCTCGCTCCATTGCCGACCTCTCGGACGCGGCGATTGTGAGCAATGAAACTCAGGGCGCGCAGCTTGAACGACTCGCGCCTGGAACTCGTGTCTTTGTCCAACCCGTTATGTCGAATTTCGGCGAACCCGCCCTGACTCGGGCGGAGCTGGCCGGACGTGATCCACATCGCTGGGTTATTTGCGGGGGCAACGAACTGATCGAACGCTCCCTGCGTTCGATGCTGCAAAACATACCGCTTATCCCTCAGCCCTATGGTCCCCGCGTGCTAGTTGTCGTGGGCGGCACGGAGAGCTCAGAAATTCGCAGCCTGCTCGACCGATTGCCGGACACTCAAACCAACTATCATCCTCGAATCGACAGCGGCTCGGCCGCGGAAGTCCTGTCCAACGCCGCCTTTGCCTGGCTCGATTATTTTCATCAACCGGGTGTCGCGACCGCCACTATTCTCAAATCGACCGTCTTCGCCGCTTACTGTGCGCACGGAGTGATCCCGGTCTTTCCGCACGCCGGCTCGCCAATTGGTCTCGGCTCCGACCAGTTGCCCGGGCCGTTTTTCGTGACTGAGTCTGACCAGAGTCTCCCGCCGGCGGAGGAACGCGTCGACATCGCTTTCTCACATCACGATTGGTATCGGCGCCACGCGTCTTCCGAGCACCTTGCGCTCACCGTCGCCACCGCGCTGCGTCTGGCGGCATAACTTCCCGAGCCATGCCTGAAGTCGATCTTTTTGTCGTTCACTGGAATCAACCGGACGCATGTGTGGCCACGGTGAAGGCGTTCTCCGGCCAGGGCATTCCCCTTCGAGTCACTGTGATCGACAACGATTCCCGCGGAGATGCCTATGCGCGGTTGCAGAAGGAACTGGACCCGGCGGTTACGATCGTTAGGCTGGACGATAACAAGGGCTGGGGCGGCGCGCTCAATGTCGTGTTGCGGCAATGGTTGCGGCAGGAAGGAACTCCCTACTGTCTCATCAGCGCCCATGACGCCATTCCCGAGCCGGATTGCCTCCGTCTCCTCGTCGCGGCGGCGGACGCGGATTCGCGGGTTGGAATTGCCTGCCCGCAGTACCCGGAGCCATTCGTGGCCCGTCTCTCACGCTGGCGCGGTGTTTTTCCCGAGCCGGCGGAGGCGCAGGCGACCGGGACGGCCCAAGCGGTGGACGTACCGCATGGCACGCTCATGCTCGCTCGCCGCGAATGCCTGGGTGAGATCGGGCTTTTCGACCAACGCTACTTCGCCTATGGCGATGAGCACGACCTGGGCGCGCGCGCGGTCCGCCGCGGTTGGAAGGTCGTCCTCGTCTGGGGCTCGATCGTGACTAATCCGGCCACCTTTACCGAGAGTTCGTGGCGGAGTTACCTCTTCGCCCGCAACTCGCTCTATCTTGTGCACGCCTACTTTGGCCGCACCGCTGCAACCGTCCGCGCGCTTCTCCTTCTCGCAAACACCCTGCGGATGGGCGTCCTTCGTCGCGACGACGGGTTCGCTTTTTCGGCCCGCGCACGCTGGAAGGCAGTACGCGATTACTTTAATGGCTGCACCGGGCGCCCCTACTTTCCTTGAAAATACTTATCTCATCACACGCATTTGCTCCCAGCATCGGCGGGATCGAAACGGTCGGGGAGTTGCTGGCCGCTGAGTTTTTCCGGCTCGGTCACCCGGTGACCGTGGTGACACATACCTTGGCGGAAGGCGCGGATAACCTTCCGTATCCCGTGGTGCGACAGCCTTCTTTGTCAGAGCTCATCCGAGTCATCCGATGGTCTGATATTTTCTGGCACAACAACCTGAGCCTGCGTACGCTCTGGCCCGCTTTGCTCGTCTCGAAGCCGATCGTGATCACGCATCAGGGTTCTTATTGCCGCGCGCCCCGCGGGGTCGATTTAGTGCAGCGGCTCAAACACACGATCGTCCGGCACACCACGAGCGTGGCCAGCAGCAAAGCGGTCGCGGCCTGTTTCGCGACGACCTCGACCCTAATTTATAATCCTTACGATGCGCGAAAATTCTCCTTTGACGCACCCGAGACGGAACGGACAGGCGATCTCGTCTTTCTCGGCCGCCTGGTTTCGGAAAAAGGAGTCGATCTTCTGCTCGAGGCCCTGGCCATACTCCGGACCCGCCATCTCTCTCCCAGCCTAACGATCGTAGGCGGTGGTCCGGAGCTTGCACCCTTGCAGCAGTTTACGACTCGACTGGAATTAGACGGACAGGTGACTTTTAGCGGCCCAAAACGCGACGCGGCATTGCGGAGTCTTTTGCGGCAGCACAAGATCCTGGTCGTCCCCTCCCGCTACGACGAACCGTTTGGAGTAGTTGCTCTGGAAGGAATCGCCTGTGGCTGCGTCGTCGTCGGCTCGCGCGGTGGGGGCCTTCCCGAGGCGATCGGCCCCTGCGGCCTGACCTTTCCGAACGGCGACGCCCAGGCGCTGGCGGGGGCGCTGGAATCGCTCCTGAGCAGGCCTAACGAACATGAGAAATTCCTCGCCCAAGCGCCACCGCATCTGGCGAAGTTTCATCCCGCAACGGTGGCCGAAACCTATCTCGCGCTTTTCCAGGCGCAGCTCTCGTGATTCTTCTCTCTCATCCGACTGCGAACCAGAACGTGCGGCAAACCGCCCTTGCCTTTGCGGATGCGCATCTGCTGCGGGAATTCTGGACGGGGGTGAATTGGAAACGCGACAGTTTGCTCGACCGGCTGGCCGGGTTTTCGCCGCGCATCCGGAGCGAGCTGCGCCGGCGCTCATTTGCGCCCGAGCTGGCGCCCTTCATCCGCACCGATCCCGCCCGGGAGTGGCTCCGGTTGGTGGCTGAACAGCTGGGTTGGAAGCGCCTGACCCGGGATGAGCACGCCCTGTTCTCCGTCGACGCGGTTTACCAGTCGCTCGATCGCCGCGTGGCCGAGCGGATCGTGTCTGGCCTAACGATTAAAGCCGTCTACGCCTACGACGACGGTGCGCTGGCCACTTTCCGCGCGGCGCGGGAGCGAGGGATCCGGTGTGTTTACGAGCATCCGGTGGTTTCCTGGCGGATCGTGCGCCAGTTGCAGCAAGAGGAAGCGGAACTGCACCCGGAATGGGCCCCGACGCTCGGCGCACTCCGCGACAGCGAGGAAAAACTCGCGCGCAAGGACGAGGAACTGGCACTGGCCGATCTCGTGGTCACCGCCAGTTCGTTCGCCCGCGAAAGTGTCCTGCGCGCGCCGAAACTGAACGCACCGGTCGCGGTCATTCCCTATGGCACGCAGGGCGCGACCGGGATAAGGCCGGGTCGGTCTTCACAGGGGAAGCTGCGGGTTCTTTTTGTCGGAGCACTGAGCCAGGCGAAAGGCCTGGGCTACGTGCTGGAGGCGGTGGAAAGGCTGGGCGGCGAAGCTGAGTTCACTTTGATCGGCCGGCGCGTGAGTCCCATGGTCCCGGCGCCGGCCGTCCTGGATAAATATCGCTGGCTTCCCTCCCTTCCGCACGACGAGTTGTTACGGGAAATGAGTCGCCACGACGTTCTCCTCTTTCCCTCCCTCCACGAAGGCTTTGGCCTGGTCATGACCGAGGCGATGTCGCAGGGCCTGGTCGTCATCACCACGCCGCACACGGCCGGGCCGGACCTGATCAGCGACGGCGCCGATGGATTCATTGTGCCGATTCGGTCCTCGGCCGCGATCGAGGAGAAGCTGGCGCTGCTGCTGCACGACCCGGAACGTCTGCGAGCGCTGCAGGAGGCGGCACGGGAGAAAGCCCGCACCCTTACCTGGGAAAATTATCGCCAGCGCCTTCTCCATCTGGCACGAGAAGTGGTGGATACACCCGTCGAATCATGAATGCCATTGCCGATCGGCGGAGCGGTTCCGCCCTCAGGGACCTGCCGAAGATCTTTGATCCGTCGCGGACGATCCATCGTATCCGGCAGCTCATTTTTCTTTACCTCCTGCTCCTCATTTTCGAGGGCGCTTTCCGCAAGTGGATCGTGCCGCAGCTTTCCGCGCCGCTTCTGCTCATCCGCGATCCGGTTGTTCTTCTGATCTATCTCCTGGCTTTTCGGGCTAAAATTTTCCCGCATAACATTTGGGTCATCACTCTCGAGATCATCGCTGTTCTCTCCTGGGTGACCGGGATTATTGTCCTGCTGCCTTACTTTCCGATCTCGACCATCATCCTCGTGACGGGATACGGCGTGCGCTCCGATTTTCTGCATCTCCCGCTCATCTTTATTATTCCGCTGGTCTTTAATCTGGAGGACGTGAAACGGATCGGCCGTTGGACCATCATCGGCATGATTCCGATGGCGGCCCTGATGGTGGCGCAGTTTGGCGCCAGCCCGGACGCTTTCATCAACCGCGCCGCGGGTCTCGGCGACGGCACGCAGATCGCGGCCGGTGGGGGCAAGATCCGGCCGCCGGCGGTTTTCTCATTCGTCTCCGGCGCGGTCTATTACTCGAGCGCGACGGCGGCTTTTCTTCTTCATACCGTGCTGGCAAGACTTCCCTATCGGCCCTGGCTGCTTTACGCGTCGGGCACAGGATTGATCGTTTCGCTCGGTGTCTCGGGCAGCCGTTCGGCGGTTCTCGCCGTTCTGGTGGTGGTGGCGTCGTTAGGCGTGATCCTGCTCGTGCGCCCGACGCTGGTGAATAAATTTGGCCGCCACCTCCTGCTCGCGGCGGTGGTGCTGTGGTCGGTGAGTTATCTTCCCATCTTCCAGGAGGGCATCGAGGTGCTCTCCAACCGCTTCACCGAATCGGCCGAAGAAACCTCGATCGTCGGTGGCCTGGTAGGACGAACACTTGGCGGCTTTACCGAGGGGCTGATGGTTCTGGACCGGGTGCCGTTGGGCGGCTACGGGCTCGGCGTCGGCACCAGCGGCGGCGCCAATTTCCTCACCGGCCAGGCCTCGTTCCTCCTCGCGGAAAATGAATGGTCCCGCATCCTTCTCGAGAGCGGGCCGATCCTTGGCATCGCCTTCCTCCTTTGGCGCACGGCGCTCGCCTGGAAGCTGGGCTATTTTGCCATCCGCCAGCTCCGGGCGGGCAACACCCTCCCGATCTTTCTCTTCAGCGCCGGCATTTTTGTGGTGCTGCAGGGTCCATTTGGGCAACCGACCAGCCTTGGGTTCGCGATGGTTTTCGCCGGCCTCTGCCTGGCCGCGCGGCCGGTAGAAGAGAAAACCGAGGCGGTGCCGGAGTCGCCGGACGAGTCGGCGGCGCCCCGGCCCATGCGCCGCTCGAAGTATGCGGAGCGGCTCCACGGCTCGAGTAGCTGTTCTCATCCTGGCCATGGTCCTTTTGATCGGTAACTACCCGGCCGATCAGCAGCAAAGCATGCAGCGTTTCGCCAACATGATGCTGCATGGCCTCGCCGCGGCGGGCGTCCCGGCGGAACTGATCCAGCCGCAGCCATTCCTCGGCCGCTTCACCTTGGCGGGCGGATTTGTCGCGAAATGGCTGGGTTACCTCGACAAATTTTTATTCTTCCCCCGGCAGCTAAAGCGGCAACTGGGATCCGGCATCGGCCTCGTCCACATCTGCGATCACTCCAACGCGATGTATGCCTCGCAGGTCCGCCGGCACCCGGCCGTGGTCACCTGCCACGACCTTCTCGCCGTCCGCGGCGCGCTCGGGGAGGAAACCGATTGCCCGGCTTCTGCGACCGGCAAATATCTCCAGCGCTGGGTTGTCTCCGGCCTGCGCAAGGCGACGGCGATAGTCTGCGCTTCGCCTGCCACCCTGCGCGATGCGCAACGAATCGTCCGGCAAACCGAAGGCCTCCCGCAGATTCTTCTCATTCACCACGGGATCAATTATCCCTACCGGCGACAGCCGGCGGAACAGGCGCGGCAACTCCTTTCCGGAGTCGAGGGACTCGATCTCGAGCGCCCCTTCGCACTCCATGTCGGATCCAATTTGCGGATGAAAAACCGCGAAGGCGTTCTGCGGATTTTTTCCCTGACGAAAGACGACTGGGACGGCCAACTCGTCTTTGCCGGGCTCAAGCTCACGCCGGAATTGCGTTCGTTAGGGCAAGAGCTCGGTGTGATGGAGCGCGTGGTCGAAGTCGACGGCCCGGCGAACGATTTACTCGAGGCGCTTTACAGTTCCGCCATGGTGCTGCTTTATCCGTCGCGCTTCGAAGGTTTCGGCTGGCCGATTATCGAGGCCCAGGCCTGCGGCTGCCCGGTCATTTGCAGCAACCGCGAGCCGATGTCGGAAGTCGGCGGTGACGCCGCCCTCACCTCCGAGGTCGACGACGAGCCCGCCATGGCGCGCGCGCTTTTACAGCTGACCGATCCCGCGGAACGCGCCCGCTGGAGTGAAAAAAGCCTGCACAACGCCGAGCGCTTCCGGGCGGAGAAAATGATCGCGCATTACATCGAGCTCTACCGAGCTCTGGGCGCGCAGGTGTAGGGTGCAGCCATGTGCGGGATCGCTGCTCATTTTAATTTCGCGGAACCGGCCAGGCCGCTCGACCTGCAGCTGATCGCGCACCGCGGGCCGGATGCCTCAGGGGAATGGACCTCGAGCGATGGCCGCCTCTGGTTAGGCAACCGGCGGCTCGCGATCCTCGATCTTTCGCCGACCGGCGAACAGCCCATGACCGATCCCGCGACCGGCAACGTTATCGTGGTAAATGGCGAAATTTACAATCACCGCGCGCTCCGTGAGGAACTCGGCGACGCCGTTTGGCGGGGAACAAGCGACACCGAGACGCTCCTGCTCGGCTACGCGCGCTGGGGCCACGGGTTGCTCGACCGGCTCAAGGGCATGTTCGCTTTCGCCATCTTCGATCAGGCGCGGCAGGAACTTTTCGTGGCGCGGGATCGGTTAGGCATCAAGCCGCTCTACTACACCCGCGATGCCGGCGGTCTTCGTCTCGCCTCCGAGGTCAAGCTCCTGACCGATGCTGCCGCCAGCATCACCCCGGCGTCGATCAGCGCCTACCTGCAATGGGGCGCCTGCCCGGAAGACAAGATTCTTTATCCCAACATCCACGTCCTTCCCGCCGGCCACGCCATGACCGTCCGCGACACGGGCAAGCCCGAGCTTTGGCGCTACTGGCCCGCGCTCGAAAAATTTGTTTCCTTTTCCGAAGATGCGCCGAAGAAAATCCGCGCGCTGCTCGAGACCGCGGTCGAGGAACACCTCCTGTCGGACGTGCCGGTGGCCAGTTTCCTGAGCGGCGGGATCGACTCCTCGATCGTGACCGCGCTCGCCGCGCAAAAGCTGGGGCGGCAACTGCAAACCTTTTCGGTCGGTTTCGAGATCGCCGAATTCGACGAAAGCGCGATCGCGCGCGAGGTCGCGGAACGCTTCGGGACAAAACACGAACAGATTCAGCTGAGCGAAGAAGAAGTGATCCAGTCGGTCACGGAAGCGGTCGCACATCTCGACCTGCCCTCGGTCGACGCGATCAACACCTACATCGTCTCGCGCGCGGTCGCGCAACGCGGGGTGAAAGTCGCCCTCTCCGGCCTTGGCGGGGACGAACTTTTCGGCGGTTATCCTAGCTTCCGCGACGTGCCCCGGCTGCAGCGGCTCGGCCTGCTCCCGCGCGCCCTGCGCCGGGCCTTAGGCGCGCGCCTGGCCGATTTGCCTAACGACGCCGGCGTTTTCGAACTGGCGCAATGGCGGCGCCGCTTTTTTACCGACAGAATGCTGCGCCGGGCCGGCTTGCCTAACGAACCCACTCCTCTCGATTGCCCGGTCGAGCTGCCGGACGATTTTGCCCGGATCAGCTGGGCGGAACTGACCGGTTACATGCGGCGCATGCTCCTGCGCGATTCCGACCAGATGAGCATGGCGGTTTCACTCGAGCTCCGCGTCCCTTTTCTCGACCATGCCCTGGTCGAGTACTCGTTAGGCCTGCCCGCCGCGGAGAAGAAACGCTACCCCGGCCCGAAAGGCCTCCTCGTCGAGTCCTGTCGCGACCTTCTC